>JALYTY010000002.1 GCA_030854045.1 Vulcanimicrobiota bacterium
GTCATAACATCCCGTCATCTCCGGCGCGTCTTCCATATCACGCGTCTTGATCAGACGTTCGAGATTTACGCAAGCCTCCCAGACGCTCTCCTTGCAACCTTTAAGGTTGCCGAGAAAGAAGCGTCGTAAGGAAAGCGTAGGTTAGGTTGAGAGAGAGGCCGCCCTAGAAGCCAACAAGGGCCATTGCGGCGCCACATCTTAAAGGCAGGCCACGCAGCCCGGCACAGGGGGGGCCTCGTTTTGGAAGGCTCTATCTCCTATCCCATCGTAACGGTACCTTCTTCGAGAGGTTGGCGCATGACTTCGATTGCGCTGCGATTGAATTCAACCAGCTCGTCGAGAAAAAGTACGCCGTGGTGTGCCAGGCTAATCTCTCCCGGCCGTACGTTCGTGCCGCCTCCGACCAGTGCGACCTGACTGATCGTGTGATGCGGCGAGCGAAACGGGCGTGCGCTGACGATCGAACAGTCGCCGTTCAAGTAGCCGGCAACGCTGTATATCTTGGTTACTTCCAGCGCTTCGTTCGGCGTCATCGGCGGAAGAATCGACGGCAATCGCCGCGCCAGCATGGTCTTGCCGCAACCCGGGGGGCCGACGAAGAGCAGATTGTGTCCGCCGGCTGCGGCGATCTCGAGTCCCCGTTTTGCCGTGAGTTGTCCTCGCACGTCGGCGAGATCGCCGTAGATCGAATCGTCTGCTACAACGCTTTGCGGAACGGCCGTGCGCTCGCGCCATTTCGCGCCGTTGCCTATTACGACTGCAATGGCGGATTGCAATGAGTCGACTGCATAGAGTTCGATCTCGCCCACCAGCGCCGCTTCGCGCGCGTTTCGCTCCGGAACAATGAGCTTCTTGAACCCCGCATTGCGGGCACCCAAAACCATAGGCAAGATGCCTTGCACCGGGCGCAGCGAGCCGTCGAGTGCGAGTTCGCCAAGCGCGATGTATTCCTGTAACGAAAGCCGGTCGATCTGCTCGTCGATTGCCATGAGCGCAAGCGCGATCGCAACGTCGAACGCCGGTCCTTCCTTGCGCACGTCAGCCGGTGAAAGGTTCACGAGCAACCGTCCCGCGGGAAATGCGAAACCCGAGTTAATAACCGCCGCTCGGACTCGTTCGCGCGCCTCACCGAGCGCGCGATCCGGTAGCCCTATGATCGTGAAGTTCGGAGAGCCCGGTGCGCTGTCGGCTTCGACGCGCACGACGTATCCTTCGATGCCGAGCATACCGGCGGAAAACGAAAGGGAAAGCATTGAGAAGCATCTGCGCCGCATATCCTCAACGGCAAGATACGCCTACAGGATAAACTCTGTAGCATCAGATCGGTGGGAGGGTGCTGTTTCTCAATTAGCGTAGGATCAAGACGTTCGGCGAAGGAGCGTCCAATGGTGACGCGCGAGCGATCGACGCAGCGCATGCAGCGTGCAGTTTGTCTGACGTCGGTTCGCGGATACAAAATTTCCCCGCTGCTCGAACGGAAGAAGAATCGATAAACTGCATGTTAGGCGTCCTAGCCTACCCACCTCACGCTCGATCTCGTCCAAATGGATCGGCTGCTGCAACCAGCGTTTTGCCGCCGGCGTGAAAAGATCGTAGGACCCCATGTTCTGCACATCGAGCGTCCCGCGTAAAACGCAGCGTGTTAAGCGCCAGAGCAGCGAATCGGTACCCGGTTCGAAGAGCGAATGCGGAAACCGCCGAAGGTAGATCTCGCATATTACCGCCACAAGCTCATCTGAATGTAAGAACGACCGCATGAGCTCGGAGCTGCGCGGCCCTGTATCGAAGAGATCGTTTCCGGCGTATGCGTTTTGCTGCCTTGAGATCAGGTGCAGCCGCAGCGCTTCCGCCAACCAGTCTGCGGCGTCTTCCGATGAACTGCAAATCGCAAGCGTCGACGCCGACCGGCTAGCGAGATTCCAATAACGAAGCTGCAGTGCGCTTTTGTAAGAAGTTTCGGCCATCGTGCAGGCTGCCTCGAGGTTTCCGCGTTGGAGCCGATGCCGGGCCAGCAGCGTTCGAACGCTCAATGCGTGAAAAACGCTTTGGCACTCCTCCAGGCCGTAGGTCGACCAACGGCTTCCGCTTTGCAGCGACGATCGGCCCAACACTTCTGCTGCATAGACGCGAATATCGGCATGCGTGCGCGCGCTTTGCGCAGCGGTTTTCGCCGCTTCTTCGGCCGTCTTTAGGTCGTGTCGGGCGAGTGCGATCTGCGCCTTTCGCACGAGCGTGATCGATTTAAGCAGCGTGCCCTCACGAAAGGAGTCGTTCAATAGCGCAAAGTCGAGTTCCGACTGCGCGTCGTGCAACCGGCCTTCATACAGATAGACCTCGCTGCAATCGAGAGCGAACTTTACACGCGCAGCTCGGGTCAAGCGGTCGTACAGCGGCGCCATGCTTCGTACCCCGGCGCGCATAGCGAGAAGATCGCCGCGACACCTTGCGATGAAAAATTTGTTTTGCACGACTTCAAAGGCGGATGCAACGTCACGGCGATCGAATTGATTGCGAATGTTGTCGCCGGCTTCCGAGATCAACGCATCGGCGAGTTCTTGTTCTCCGGACATCTCGGCCGATAACGCTGCCGCCGAGAGCGCGCGTCCAAGGTCCGGACCTCGGTAGTGGTCGGGAAGAATCCGTTCCGGAGCTAGGCGATCGACCATCGGTAGCGCGATCGGCCGCGCTTCGCGCGCGCGTTTCTGCGGCCTGCTTTTCGTGTCGGCGAGACGTTCGGAGATGGTCCCGGCCAATCGTTCGACGACTTCTTTTCTCGCACGATAGTAGCTCCGGTCGCTCAGGCGGCAGCGGTCCCGGCTGCGAAGCACCCGCGTGAGAGTGGCTCGTCGCTGCGCGGTGCATCCGCTCAACGCTTGCGCGAGCGCGAGATTCAGCGCCGCGTTCTCGTTATGCGCTTCGAACGCGCGGCGCAGCCAGCCGGCGAGAACGCTCGATGAAGCGTCGGGTTCGTCCCGCAGTTGCCCCAGCAGCCGGCGCACATTTCGCTCCAAACTATTCATTGCTCTGAAAAAACGGCTTGCCTTGGAACGGCGTGACGGGAACGCACGATAGTGTCGTCGTTTAATCTCCGAAAAACTGCCATTCGGGAGCGCGAAAGCAGCGCCCGCAATGCTGCAGTTTGCCACCGTTCTATCGCTCGTTACGAGCGTGGCCGGGCGGCAGCAAAAAAATATGAAGGAGCACAATGGATACGATTTCGCGTTTGGCCGGACACGCCGCAAGTGCATGCGTGGCTGCGGCCATACTCATTGGATGCAGTGACGGCGGCGGCTCACCTGTGGGCGGCTTCGCACCGCCGGAGGCCATGGCGCCAGGCGGTGCGGCGACTACGCTCTCCGTCCAACGGAAACAAAACTTTTCTCACTATTACGTAGTCGATCTCGGGACGCTTGGCGGCACCTTAAGCGTCGCGAACAGCATCAACGACCGCGGCTGGATAGCCGGCATCTCCAGAATAAGCGGTAATGCGGCGGTTCACGCCGTTCTTTGGGTCAACGGGCAGAAGGTCGATCTGAAGACGCTCGGTGGCCCCAATAGCGGCGTCGGCTGGCCCGTAAAGAACGATCGCGGCGAGATCGTCGGCATTTCGGATCTAGCGCAACCAGACGCACTTGCGGAAAACTTCTGCGGGTTTGCTTCGTCGGACTTGTGCGCGGGATTTCAATGGAAAAACAACGTGTTGACTCCGCTTCCCACGCTTGGCGGGAACAACTCCTTTGCCGCGGGCGTCAACGATGCGGCGAGCATCGTCGGCTTTGCCGAGACTGCCACGCGCGACGCGGCTTGCGGGTCCCCTCAGGTGCTCGATTACTTTGCGACCATCTGGAAGGCGGATGGTCACCCGCATGCGTTGCCGCCGGCGCAGGGCGACGCCGTCTCACAGGCGGTCTCGATCGACAGCGCCGGTGACGCAGTGGGCGCATCCGGTCCCTGCGGCCCGCCGAATAACCTCGGCTACGGCACCGCTCATGCGTTGCTCTGGAAGCAGGGCGCGCCGCCGACCGATCTTGGCAACTTGGGAGGCTCGACGGCAAATTTAGCGACCGCAATCAACGATCGCGGCGACGTTGTTGGTCAGTCGGCCGTGACCGGAAATACCACATATCACGCCTTCCGCTGGCAACAGGGCTCGATAAGCGACATCGGCACCTTGCCGGGCGACGAATCGAGCGAAGCCCTTGGCGTAAACGACAAAACACAGATCGTCGGCAGCTCCTGCGATGCCGGCGGCACCTGTCGCGGATTCATCTGGCAGAACGGCGGCATCGCGGATTTGAACCTACTCGTTCCGCATTCTCAGCTCTATGTCACTTATGCAGGCGACATTAACGACCGAGGATGGATCGTCGGTCAAGCGGTCGACCTAAAGACGGGCAGAGCGCCCGCCGTTCTGCTGATCCCGACGCAAGGCTCAGTCAACATCGGCAGCATATCCGCGAGCAAAGTAACTCTTCCGGAAAGTGTGCGCCGAGCGTTGAAAGCGAGCCACGGATTCCGCCGCTTCATACAGTGAGCCGCGAGGTACGGCTAAAAACCTAGGCGGGAAACGGGCCATCAATCTACCGGGACGCTTCGATGCGCCCCGGTAGGTTGACGCGCAAAGCGGTCGCGAAGGACGCTCACACCGGCGGGCGCAATCGGCCGGAGATGCTTTCTTCAATCGTTGAAAACGAGCGGTTCGCTTCGGTGTCGCCCGAGCCGCACTCCGTTGCTACCGACGGCGCCACCGTATGGATTGGCTCTCGTGCGACGCGTGGCATCGACGTCATGGATGCGCGAACCTGGCGAAAGACCGGCGAAGTAACGCCGCCCGGTATGCCGTGGGGAATGAGTTACGGTTCGGATACGCTGGTGATGACGTGCGGCGAAACGGACGACGACGTGCGGCGGATTCGCCGGTTTCTACCCCAGAGCGGTTTCGTCGGCGGCTATCTCGGCTGTCCCGGCGATACGGGATCGCACCTAGCGATGTATGGCGGGCGCGTGCTGCTGGGCCAGTGGTACAACAAGATGGTGCTGCTGCTCGACGATAACGGAGCCGTGCTTCGCTCGTACGCAACCCCGCACGGCGTCGCCGGCGTTGCCGTCGCCGAGGACCGCGCCTACCTGCTTGGAACAGACGACGAGGACGCGGGCGACTATTGGATCAGTTCCCTTAATCTCCAAGACGGGTCGGCAAACGATGTCGCGACCGTGCCTTTTCGCGCCCGCGGCCTTGCCTGGGATGGGTCGCGTTTCTGGACGAACCATCGCGAAGCCGATCGTACGGTGGTCTTTTCGCTTGCCGCACCGTTATAAATCCGTAACGATAATCCACAGATTACACACGAAAATGTGGGCTTTTGTGGACAACGCGTGTCGGCGTCACCTATAGCGTCCCGAGGAACGGTGCTTTCGCGCGGGCAAATGGCTGCGAACCCCTAACCGTACCTTGCGCCGTATCAAAAAATTGGAGACAGCTTTGAAGAACTTTCGTCAACTTGCTTTGCTGGCGGCTTGCGCGGCTTCGGCAGCCTGTTCGCATTCGAACTCGGGGTCTTCGATGGCTTCCCCGGGGGCGAGTGGAGGCAAGACGATCGGCGTATCGATTCAGAACCGGGAAGCGCAGTTTTACCAAGAGATGGAAAACGGCATGAAATCCGAAGCCGCGAAGTACGGCTATAACGTCGTCGTCGTCGACGCGAATCGCGATAACGCCAAGCAGCAGAGCCAAGTCGAAGACTTCGTCTCGAAGAAGGTCGATGCGATCGTTCTAACCCCGTACGATTCAACCGCCATCGGCAGCGCGATTGTGGAAGCCAATGCGGCGAATATTCCGGTGTTCACGGCCGACATCGCAAGCCAAAGCAAACAGGGCGCGGTCGTCGCCCACATCGCAAGCGATAACGTTCAGGGAGGCGAACAGGCCGGCAAGTTGATCTGCGATGCGGTGCACGCCGGCACGGTTGCAATTATCGACGAGCCGGAAGTAACGAGCGTTCAAGACCGCGTGAAAGGCTTCCGAGCGGCGTTGGCAGCCAATTGCCCCGGCGTCATCGTTGTGGCCGACGTCGATGCCGGCGGCCAGCGCGACAAAGCCGCGAGCGATACGGGCGACATTCTGCAGTCGCATAAAGACCTCAAAGGCGTCTTCGGCATCAACGATGATTCGGCGCTCGGTGCGCTTGCTGCGGTGAAGGCTGCGGGGCTGAATCAGAAAGTCGCCATTGTCGGTTACGATGCAACGCCCGAAGCGCGCGCCGCAATCAAGTCCGGCGATATGTACGGCGATGCGATCCAATACCCCGATAAAATCGGTGCGCTTACAATCGACACGATTCATAACTATTTCAACGGCAAGAAACCGCCGGCGATCGTGAAAGTTAACGTCGGGTCGTATACGCTAGTCGATGCGAAAAAGGCGCCGTAACCATCGACAATAGAACCCCGGTACTCGAAATGCGCGGCATCGGGAAAACGTTTCCCGGCGTCCGCGCGCTTTCCGATGTTTCGCTAACCCTGTATTCGGGCGAAGTCTTGGCGCTGGTGGGCGAAAACGGCGCCGGGAAATCCACGCTGATGAAGATCCTGGCCGGAGCGGAGCGTGCCGATACCGGTGCGATTGTGATTTCCGGCAAAGAGGTCACGATCGATTCTCCGCACGCCGCAGAGGCTCTCGGCATCGGGATGATCTACCAAGAATTCAATCTCGTTCCGCAGCTGACCGCGGTAGAGAACATCGTTCTGGGTGCGGAACCGCGGCGCGGAATATTGCTCGATGCGCGCTCTGCCCGCGCTCGAGCGAAAGCGATCGTTGATGAATTGGGCATGCAGCTTGCGCTCGATACGCCGGCCGCGCGGCTTTCGGTCGGCCAGCAACAGATGATCGAGATTGCGAAGGCGCTTTCGAAGCAGGCGCGCATCATCGTCATGGACGAGCCGACGGCCGCACTGAGCGGTCCCGAGATCGAGCGTCTTTTTGCGCTCATCGGCAAACTAAGGAATGCGGGCGCGTCCGTTATCTACATCTCGCACCGCATGGAAGAATTGCCTGTGATCTCCGACCGCATCACGGTGCTGCGCGATGGCTCGGCAGTCGAGTCGAGGCCAACGCCGCAGTTTCCGCAGGGCGAAATAATCCGAGCTATGGTCGGGCGTTCGCTCGACGCGCAGTTCCCGAAACTTCCTGCCGTACCGCAAAGCGCGCCGGTCGTGCTCGATGTGCGCAACCTCAATCTGCGGCACAAACTCCACGACGTTGCCTTCAACGTTCGCGCGGGTGAGATCGTAGGACTGGCCGGGCTCGTCGGTGCCGGCAGAACCGAAACGCTGCGTTCGATCGCCGGCGCCGATGTGCCGGACTCAGCTACCATTACGATCGACGGCAAAGTGCGGCGGATGCTTGCGCCGAGCGATGCAATCGCAGCGGGCGTTGCCTTTATCACCGAAGACCGGAAAGCGCAAGGGCTCGTTCTAGGCATGACCGTTCGCGAGAACATCACGCTCGCACACTTAGCGCAATTCATCAATCGCGAGCGTTTGATCGATCAAAAAAGCGAGGAGCAAGCGGCAACGCGCATGATCGCAGAGCTGCACGTGCGAACGCCGAGCGCCGAACAAATCGTCCGCAACCTTTCCGGAGGAAACCAGCAGAAGGTCGTGCTTGCGAAATGGCTGCTCGGAAAAGCGCGCGTCTTTCTCTTCGACGAGCCGACGCGTGGAATCGACGTCGGCGCCAAAACGGAGATCTATCACCTCATGCTCGATCTCGTGAAGAATGGAGCGGCAATCGTCATGGTTTCGAGCGAACTGCCGGAAGTTCTCGGCATGTCGCACCGAGTGCTCGCAATGCGCGAAGGCAGAGTCGTACGCGAGTTTACGGGCGCGGATGCGACGCCCGAAGCGGTGATCGCAGCGGCAACCGGAGCGGCCGCATGACGTCTCCGGCCACTCGCACGTATTGGCTGCGGATTGCGGGTGCGATCGCCGTGCTCGTCGTGCTGGTAGCGATCGTCAACGTAGCGGCTCACGGCGCGTTTTTGCAGCCCGGGAACATCGTCCGCGTGCTGCGTCAGATTACCTACAACTGTATTCTTGGCGTTGGGCAAACATTCGTCATTATCACCGGTGGAATCGACCTTTCGGTCGGATCGCTCGTGTCGCTGACGGGCGTCGTTATGGCGCTTGTTGCCAACAGCTTGCACGTCGGCGGTATTGCGCTGCTCGCAATAACGCTGCTCGCCGGGCTCGCGGTCGGCGCGGCCGCCGGATGGGTTAACGCGGTTCCGGTCGTCAAGCTGAACCTTCCGCCGTTTATAACAACGTTTGCGATGCTTGAAGTAACGCTCGGCCTCTCCTACATTCTTTCGCACGGCCGTCCGGTCGCATTGCAATCCGACGCATTTTCGTCCGTCGGTTTCGGAGCGTTTCTGGGTCCTGTGACAGGCGCGCTGCACCTGCCGAGTATTCCTATGCCGGTTCTCTGGATGATCGCCGTCATCGCAATCGCCTCGGTGCTGCTGATGCGAACGCGATTCGGGCGCTACGTTTTTGCAATCGGCGGCAATCAGGAAGCCGCGCGTCTCGCCGGCGTGAACGTAAGCCGCGTTAAAACGCTGGTCTACGTCATAAGCGGCATGTGCGCGGCCGTCGTCGGATTTCTCTACATGGCGCTGTTCTCGTCGGGCTCGCCGCAGACCGGGACCGGCGACGAACTGCTGGAGGCAATCGCGGCCGTCGTCGTCGGCGGCACCTCGTTAATGGGCGGCCAAGGCTCCATCATCGGAACGTTTTTCGGAGCCCTGCTGATCGGGCTGCTCTACAATGCAATGAACCTGCTCAACATCGACTCTTATCTACAAAAGGTCGTGCTGGGAGCGGTCATTCTGCTCGCCGTGACTTTAGACGAACTGCGCAAGCGCTATTTCACGCGGGCGTAGCGAAGGGCTTCCCTAGAACGGGAAGTCGCTTTGCGAGAGCTTCGCATCGAGATTGTAGTCGGTAAACGACTGATCTAGGACGACTTGGTCGCCCGCGTATAACATCTCGCGCAGCGGAAAATGAGTCTGTTGCGAAAAGTAGATTTTTTGCTCGCTGATACCGCGATTTGCTGCCGGGTCGGCAACTTTGAGGTCGAGCATGTCCGTCGCCGTTCCGTCGATTTTTCCGCCCACGCTCTCTTTAAGTTCCCCTTTTACGGTTGCATACGTCGCTACGATGTTTTGAATCAGGCCTTCGGGAATGGTATATCCGCGCAACGAAACGGCGCGGCCGTCGTGCAAGTCGATTTTTAAGTGGATTCCCGATAGGAAGCCGCCTTGGTGGCCGCTCACCTGATCGCCGCCGTTCCATACGCCGCCGGAACCTTTGCTCGCACCCGACTCGATGAGCGTTTTCGCAAAGTG
Organism: Vulcanimicrobiota bacterium; assembly: GCA_030854045.1. GTDB lineage: Bacteria > Vulcanimicrobiota > Vulcanimicrobiia > Vulcanimicrobiales > Vulcanimicrobiaceae > JALYTY01. The sequence continues at coordinate 9,405 of JALYTY010000002.1, forward strand.
CGGTTTCATGAACGAGTATGCGTACACGCGGTCCTGCACGTCGGTGCCTTTGACTTCGTGCGAATGCATTTTGAACGTATAAGAGTTTACTCTCGCGAACGCAGCGTCGAACGCGTCGATCGCAGGCGCAGTGTTCGCCGCCCAAACGCCGTGGGGTGCCGCAAACGTGGCGAGCGTAAACGTCGCCGCACGGAGAGCCGCTGTTCTTTTCATTCTTCCTCCATCGTAGCTGCCGGTTCTTCCATAAGAAGCGTTCCATGCTTTCCCTCGACGCCGATCAAGACGTCGCACTTCGCGTCGGCGGCGATCTCTTCAATCGTTCTGCCGAGCGGAGCGCCGCTGTACTTCCCCTCGCGAAAGGATCCTAAGATAATCATTGCGGCTTTATCTCGCCGGGCAATATCCAAGACGGCTTGTTTAGTCGATCGCGCTTTGATCGTCTCCGTCCTCAGGTTAACGCCGTTGTTGACCGCAATCGTTTCCGCTGCGCCCAGGGCATCGAGCGCCGACCGTTCTTCGGCCGCCATTTCGGCATTGGGCGGAAGCGTGTACGGCACTTCGATGACGTACATCGCGAAGAGTTCGGAGCGTTCTCCGCGCGCAAGCTTCGCCGCAAGCGCCATCATGTGAGCGGAAAGTATATCTGCGGAGAAGACGACCATGATGCTGCCGACCATGCGCTCGAGCTCGGTCTCGGCTTCTTTAGCCAGTCTTTGTACGAGCGATGCAGGCGGGTGCAGCATCCACCAGATCGTAGCCGTTATGGCGACCGCAATTACGACCGCAATAAGCGCACCGGCGATCGACATGTGGACGACACCTTGCGCGTAATTCATTGCGACTGCGTCACCGCACGCAGTTGCTTGATGCGATAGACCCCAAGCGCGATCATCGCGCCCCCAAGCGCCAGCCCCGGAAGAATCGCAAAGGACAATCCGGCGGCGAACATGCGAACGACGATAACGGACCCTACCACGATCATGCCGAGAGCGAGTCCTACGCGGATTCCTAGCATCACGGCGTCCCGGAGGGCGACGCGCCTTCGTCGCTGCGCTTTAGGTTTGCGATATATTCATCCATCAGCTCGAGCTCGCCCGCGCGACGCAGGATGGCCACCTGCTCGGTACGCCAATCGCGTTTTTTGGAATGCAGCACCGGCAGCTTTTTGCGTTTTCGGTAAATGAAGTAAATGGCCAATCCGAGCACGATCCAACTCGGCCCGAAGATTCGGCCGATCGGGTGCGTGATCATGGTGAATACGAGAATTGCTACGATGCCGAGAAATCCGATCACGGCGATGACCGGGAACTCTGCACGCTGACCGCGGACGATCAACGGAATATTGACGGGGATTTTGAACTTCCGAGGACTGAGCGGATCGTAGAGCCGTAACGCGACCAGTGCGACGAATACGAACGAATAGCTCGTAGCCGCCCCGAATGCATAGAGATCGCCGAGGAAATCTATGCCGCCTTCGCCGTTGAATCGAGCCGCGTAGATGCTCGCCATCTTCGGATCGAGCGACGGCAGCGCCGCAAAAATTACCTCCAGCAGGGCGAGCGCCGTGAAGGCAAGCAGCGAGACGATCGGCGTGCGGAACTTTGGATGAACCCGCTGGAACACCGAAGGTAGAAGGCCGCCGCTCGCCATTGCATACGCTATTCGCGAACTGCCGAAGACACCGGAGTTTGACGAAATAAGCAGCAGAATTGCGCCCAACACCGGCACGTAGAGCGCCGCAAGCGCACCCCAATACGGCACCATGGACGCGATAAGCGCGACCGCCTTCCCGTTATTGTCGTTGTTTCCGAGCCACTGCCATAGCTGCTGCGAGTGCCCGTGGGCGTCGAGCGGAATGGGATGCCACGTGTGCATCCCGAGCGCGAGATTGGAATAGGAGAGCGCAAATATCAAAATCGTAAGGATCAGCGCTATCGACGTGCGAGGGATGATCGAGGCAGGACGCTGCGTCTCTTCGGCTGCTTGCGAGATCGATTCGAGTCCGACGAACGAAACGATCGCAAGCGATATGCCTTTCATAAAGTCCATCGGAGCCGGCCAACTGTGCTGCATGGTATGAATCAGCAAGTGAGGATCGAACGCGAAGAGGAATCCCAGCGTTAAGATGGCCGTTTCGCTAACGATATCGATAGCGCTGACGACGCCGTTGAACGCGGTCGATTCGCGTACTCCGATGATGTTGAGCGTGCAGAGGCCGGCGATCAGACTAGCGACGAGCGCGAGATGCGCCCACGGATGCGTCGTTACGGAAAGAATCGGCACCAGCTGGCTTAAGTAGTCGGTAGCACTCCACGAAAAGAGTGCGATATCGATCGTGAAATCGAGCAGGACGGCCCAACCGGCGATGAATCCAAAAATGTCGCCCAATCCACGCGATACGAAATATTGGCCGCCGCCCGCCACCGGATAGGTTGCGGCAAGCTCCGTATAAGCTAAGCCAATGCAGATATAGACCAGGCCTGCAAAAAGGAATGCGACGTTCGATGCGCCTGCTGCGGCGCCCAGCACGAGGCCCAGGCCGACGAAAATATCGGCTCCGACATCGGAGTAGCCCCACGAAAACGAGCCCCACGGCGTAACCGAACGCCGAAGCTCTTGCCGGTGGTCCTGCGCCATCTTTCCTAGAAGGCGATTCCGATAGCGGTACGTTCGAGCGCGTTGATCATATATTCGGCGTGCGCGTACTGTTCGTGAAGACCGAACTCGGCAAAGATGCCCAGAGCTTGATTGAGCCGGTTAACGCCGTCGCGCAATTCGCTGCGGTCCCGTAAGCCGTCGGCCGACTTCTGCAGAACCATTGTCGCATACTTAAGCGCCGTCTTGGCATATTCCACTTCGTTGCTGATCGCCGATAGCTCGTGCATCGCCACAAGATAGGCTTCGCGCGCTTCGTCGTAGTTGCGTCGCCGCGTGGCAATCATGCCTTTGAGCACGTTTTCGAGTGCGTCGCTTCGATTGCGGGACGTCGCGAGCGCCTTGTCCAGCGCCTGACGAAGCGTCGGGTCCGTCGTGCTCCCGCCGATGCTGGGCGTGAAAGTCTTGAGCGGCTTTGCCTCCGGAACGCCGCCTGATTCTCTGGCCACGGCAGCTTGGGGACCGAGCAGATTGTAGACATCGATCAGAAACTCGCGCGCGGTTTGGTAGCGTCGTCCCGGGTCTTTTTCGATCGCGCGCAGCATCACGTTTTCGAGCGCTTCGGGGATGCTGCGATTGATTTCGCGCGGCGGAGTCGGCGCATCGTGAACGTGCGAATACATCGTTGCGACCAGGTCGTCCCGATCGTGGCGAAACGGGAGCGTGCCGGTGAAAATTTCGTACATGACGATGCCGACGGAGTAGAGATCGCTACGCACGTCGGCCGGTTTGCTCAAAAAGCGCTCCGGAGCGAGATACGAGATCGTGCCGACGATTTGGCCCGTGCGCGTTGTCTGCGTCACTTCGCTGGCGCGGCGCGCCAGGCCGAAGTCGGTAAGCTTGGTATGCATTCCGTCTTGCACGATCATGATGTTCGAAGGCTTGATGTCGCGATGGACGATGCCTTGGGAGTTCGCGTAGTCCAACGCCTCGAGGACTTCTCCGACGTACCCGAGCGCCTGCCGGTACGCAAGCTCGCCGCTCTCCAACTGCGCCAGCGTTTTTCCGCGTACGAGTTCCATCACGATGTGCGAGATGCCGTCGTCTTCACCGGCGTCGTAAACGGCCACGATTCGCGGGTGATTGAGACGAGCCATCGCACGTGCTTCGAGCAGGAGGCGCGCGTTCGTTTCATCGGACCGATCGACCAGCACTTTCACCGCTACGTCGCGATGCAGTTTCGTATCGACCGCCCGGTACGTGTCTGCGGTTCCTCCGCGTCCGATGAGTTCGGCGATCACATAACGGCCGTCGAAGGTCCGTCCCTGGAGCGATTCCACTAGCGTACCATCATGCCGGTTAGAAGGCGTTTCGATGGAGGGCGAGCCGATTACCGTCTAAGGCAACCACGTCAAACCGCACGTACATGCCGGGCGCCACGATCTGCGCGTAGTCGGCCGCGAGCGCTCGGATCTTCTTTCGTTTACGACGATCGACCGCTGCAAGGGCCGGACCGAATCGCGTACCGTCTCGGCGCTTCACTTCGACGAAGACCAGCGTACGGCCGTGAAGGCAAAGAAGGTCGATCTCACCTCCGGGAAGCCGGAGATTTCGAACGAGGATGCGATATCCCAGTTCCGCCAGGAACGCTGCGGCGCGATCTTCACCTTCGCGCCCCTTGCAGTTCGTACTCGTTGCCACGAGTCTCGTCTGCGGCAAAAGGAGCCTCGAGCAAGAGTTCGATTTGTGCCGACTTCACGCGCGCAAAGCCGGCCCGGTGATGCACGCTCGGTCCGTGCAGCGCTAAGGCGCTGATGTGCTGGGGCGTTGCGTATCCTTTGTGAACGGCAAAACCGTATCGGGGATCTTCCCGGTCGAGCGCTTCCAGCAATGCGTCCCGGTGGACTTTTGCGATGATGGACGCAGCCGAGATTACCGCGCAGATTGCATCTCCCTTTACAAGCGGTTCTTGCGGCCCGCGATACGACCTGATCCGCACTGCGTCGGTGAAGAGATAGTCGGGCGGCTGGCACTGTAACGCTGCAATGGCACGTTCCATCGCAAGAACGCTTGCCCAATAAATATTGATTCTGTCGATCTCTTCGACGCTTGCGACGCCGATTCCATATCCTGCCGCAGCGTCGCATATTTGAACTGCGATCTCGCGACGAAGCTGTGGACGAACCGCTTTGGAATCGTTTAAACCCTTGATCAGCAGTGGTTGCGTCGCGACGACACAGGCGGCGACGACCGGCCCGGCAAGCGGTCCGCGACCGACTTCGTCGACTCCGCCGAGGAAGCGGTAGCCGCGCGCGCGTGCGGCCGTCTCGTAACGGTGCAGGCGTTGCAGGCGCCGCCGTTCGCGTTCGTACGCATTTTTCGCAGTGCGGGCTTTACTTGTCATCATCGGGTGCTTCCAAACTGATTCGTCCGAACGTGCCTTCATTGAACGCTTTGATGTAAGATTGCGCCGCGTTGTGGTAATCGACCTCGCCGCCGCGCCGGACGAAGCCCCGCATTCGTGCAAAGGTTTCTATACCGGGAGCATCGGTGCTCGCTTTGTGCCTCGCAACCAGCCAGCGGTCGAACCGCATAACGACCTCTTCGGGATCGTAGCGCTCGCGCGGAACGGCACCGATGAGGGCGAGCTTCCATTGCGATTCCGGCGTTTCGATTTTCGGAACCAAGATGCCCGGCGTATCCATCAGTTCGATCGCGGGTGCGAGCCTAAACCACTGCAACTGCCGCGTGACGCCCGCACGGTCTTCAGTTTTCGCAGCTGCCCGTTTGAGAAGACCGTTGATAATGGATGATTTGCCGGAGTTAGGCAGCCCTAGAACGATCGCGCGCGACATCCCGCAGCCTTCCTTCGCGAGCCTGGTCACTTCGGACAGTATGCGGCCCACGCTTTGCTGTTGCCGCCCCTCGACGGCAATCGTGCGGCGGCCGTCGGCGCGCAGTTTCGCAAGCCACGCTCGGGTTATCGGCGGGTCGGCGAGATCGTCGCGATTGAGAATGGTGAGCCGCTCGCGCTTCCCGATCAGCACATCGAGCATGGGGTTAGCATCGCTGCGCACGGCGCGTGCGTCGATAACTTCCACGACGATGTCGATCAGCTTCAAGTACTCGCCGATCTTGCGCATCGCGCGCACCATGTGGCCGGGATACCATTGAACGGCCCGCTCGAGATCTGAACTCACGGACGTCCGGTCCATCCCACGCCTACAGTGCGCCTGCGGAGCCGATTGGCCATATCGCCACGAGTGCGCGCCCCATCAGATGGTCGTCGGGAACGGCGCCGAAAAACCGCGAGTCTTCGCTGTTTGCGCGGTTATCACCCAGAACGTAGACGGCGCGCGGCGGAATTGCGATGGTCCCGAACGTGCGCGAATCCGCGAAGCGAACGTACGGTTCGCTCAAACGAATGCCGTTGAGATAGACGATCCCGCGGTAGATGCCGATCCGGTCGCCGGGCACTCCGATGACGCGCTTGATATACGTTTCGGGCGTGTCGCCATCGTGCTTGAACGCGACGATGTCGCCTCGATGCGGCTCGCCGAATCGGTACGCGAGCGTGTTGATCAGCACGTGTTCACCCGAATCGATGCGGGGCTCCATCGACAATCCGGAAACCTGAGGTGTGCGGACGAAAAATGCAGCGATGAGCGCGCCGAGGATCGCAAGTTGCAGTGCTAAGCTCGCGAGCGAGCGCAGATGCAGGAGCCGAACCACGATTTCTACTTCGGCGTGCTTAGCGCAGAATCTTCGCTTCTGGCAGCGGCCAGAATATCAGAAAGGCGCGGCCGGTAAAACCGGCGCGTTCGCCGGCGCGGGGGCCTGTGGCGAACGTTCCGGCGAGTTGAGCGAATCCCCAGATGTGTGAGTCTTCCGAATCGTTGCGGTTATCGCCCATCATGAAATAACAGTTCGGCGGAATACGATTGGAAGCGCTCCACATCGATTTGGGAGGGACGTTTCCCTGCGACGCATCGACCGCGTGCCATCCGAAGCCGTCGTTGACATAGATTCCGTAATTGCGGACCTCCAGATCGTAGCTCGGTGGAGCGGCGATGTACGGTTCGCGAAGCGGCTTGCCGTTGAGATATACAACCCCTTTGCTCACGCGCAACGTGTCGCCGGGGCGTCCGATGACGCGCTTGATGAAATCGTCAGGCGTGGGAATCGGCGGAGGGAAAACGACGACATCCCCTTCGCTCGGCACATGGAACCGATATTCAAATTTGTCGACGAGCAGCACGTCGTGTATCTGCAGAGTCGGAATCATCGAACCCGTGGGTATGTAGTAGGTTCGCGCGACGAAGGTAATGAGTACCCACGCCGCCAGCCCGGCATAGATGAAGGGATCGAGATATTCGCGGGCGAGCGAGCGCGTCCGTCCGCTCGATGCGGTCGTGACGGTTCGAAGCGTGAGGACGAGCCGGGCTGCGGCGATGATTGCGACGAGGCCAAGTAGTTGATACGGTGTCATTACTCTCGTTGTTATTGAAGAATCTGCTAAAACGCAGGCAGGGTGCCGCTAGTGCAAGATGCGCCAACGATGCGGTGGCCAAAATACCAAAAAAGCTCTTCCGGCAAAAGATGCTTTAGCGCCTGTTCGAGCGAGCGGCCCCGAAGCAAAACGGCCGTGCAGTTGCGCGAAACCCCACGCGTGCGAGTCGTCCGAATAGTTGCGGTTATCTCCCAGCATAAAATAATATCCGTTGGGAATGCGGTCCGGTGCTTGCCAGCGCGATCTCGGCGGGATGTCGGCATCGAGGGGATCGAGGGCGACGCCGTCGACGACGATGCCGTAATGCTCGATCTGCAGGTCGTATTTTGGTTCTTCGTTTTCATAGGGTTCTCGAAGCGCGCTTCCATTTCGATATACGGTGCCGTCTGAAATGCGGATGGCATCTCCGGGAATTCCTATCACGCGTTTGATGAATTCGTTTCCGCCCGAACCGATCGGCGGCATAAAGACGGCTAAATCGCCGGGACGCGGTGGGTGCAAATCGTACTCAAGTTCGCTCACCAATAGAATATCGCCGATGCCGAGGGTCGGAATCATCGATATAGAGGGAATATAATACGTGCGAACGACGAATGTGATCAGCAGCATCGCGATCAGCGCCGCGATGATGAATGCATCCACGTAGTCGCGCACGAGAGCAACGGCCGACGATCGTCGATCGCCGGCCGTTTTCGGTCCAATGCTCAGTGCCGCCCGGGCAGTCGCCAAAACCGCGATGAGCCCGAGCAATTCAAGCGGCGTCAGGGCAGTTGCTTGGTGGCCTTCTTTTCCTTGATGCGAGCAGCTTTACCGATCTTGTCGCTCAAGTAGTACAGGCGGCTCCGGCGGACGATTCCGCGTTTGCTGATGTCGATTTTTTCGACGCGCGGACTATGGAGCAGAAACGATTTTTCGACTCCGACACCGTGCGCCACGCGGCGAACCGTGATCGATTCGTGGGCTCCGCCGCCTTTGCGCACGGTTACCACGCCTTCGAACATCTGCGTCCGCTCCTTGCCGCCCTCGACGACCTTGGAGTAGACCTTGACGGTATCCCCCGGGCGAAAATCGGGAACGGCCGGTTTGAGTTGCTCGCGAGTGAGGACATCGATAACGTTCATGACAATATCTCTAGTTCGGACGAACGAAAAGCCGGGGGAGAGCCTCCGGCACAACTTCGGCATGGTATCATGCCGCACGTTTGCCAATCAAGTGCCATTGCCGTCGCCCTCGCCTGCGGTTAGGTCTCGGCGTCGCACGGCCGACCGTTCTCGCGACTGCTGCCGGCGCCAGGCTGCGATCTTCGCATGGTCGCCGGAGAGCAACACCGGTGGGACCGAGACGCCTCGAAAGGTTGCGGGCCTCGTATAACTGGGATGATCCAACTCCAACTCCATCGCTCCAAAGGATTCGTTGCGGAGCGATTCCGGCCGGATTGCCCCATCGAGCAGACGCACCGTTGCATCGATGAACGCGATGGCAGGAATTTCGCCTCCGGTCAGGACGAAGTCGCCGAGCGAGAACTCCTCGATTGGATAGAGCTGCACCAAGCGTTCGTCGATGCCTTCGTAATGTCCGCAGACGACAACGAGACGATCGAACGACGCAAAACGCTCGGCGTCACGCTGGAGGAACGGACGTCCGCTCGGTGTCGTTAGTGCGACGATCCTGCGTTCGTCAGCCGGAGCCCCGGCGATGATTCCGTCGAGCGCGCGGGCGATCGGTCCGACGGCCATAACCATTCCGGCGCCTCCACCGAACGGCATCCCATCCGCCCGCTCGCTTTCATTGAGCTCATCGAGCAAGTGGTGGTATCGAATCTTCACGAGTCGTGCTTCGACCGCTCTGCCGACGATCGAGAGACCGACAAAGGGCGCGAACATCTCGGGAAAGAGCGTGACGACGTCGATGGCTAACATACTACAAGGTCACCATGTTCAAGTTCTTCTCGAATTTAGCATCCCGAACCAAAGCGACCGAACGGGATCGCGCGCTCTACGCGCTTAAGCGGGGAGAGCTTTCGAACGCTGAAACGCAATTTACCGCCCTGCTGAGCGCGGATGCGCTTCCCGCTGACGAACGCGCGTTTCTGCTCAACAAGCGCGGCGCCGCCCGTGCCCGGCTGGACGGCGCAGAGCCGGCGCGCGCCGATTTCGAGGAAGCGTTGAAACTCGTGCCCGACTACGCGCCGGCGCTCGTGAACTTGGGAAACGTTCTGCTGGAAAACGGACGCCTCGAAGATGCCGTTGCAAGCTACGAGCGCGCGATCGCCGCCGACGCGGGATACGCCGCTGCCTATTTCAACCTAAGCGTTGCGCGAAAACACCAAGGCGAATTCGCAGCCGCGGTACGGGCCCTCCGCACCGCGCAAAAACTAGAAGCCCGCTCTCCAAACCGCTAGTCGCTCGAGCATTGCTTCAGGAATCACCGCGCCCGCGACCACAACCCCGCAGCAGTGTTCGGCTTAATGAAATCACAGCCTCATTGTCTTGGTCTGTTCCGGTGTGGTGACCACTTCAAGATATTCGAAAAGCTGCGGCAGCGTTATTTTTTCGAGGGCGGTTTGTTTGGGAATGTGGGCGCCGTCTTCGCCTTCGTCGCGAACGTAACAGCGGTTTTCGACGCCGTTCTCGCTGTGGCTGATGAAGGAAACGGCAAACCCCTGGCCCGGCAGCTCGTCGTAAATGCGCATCATCTGAGGATTGAGTATCTCGATTGAGTGCGATTGATTGTTCGCATCGAAAATTAGAATCTTGAGATGCTCGTGACTCGTCACCTCGATAAGGCCGACGACGAAGACGTTTTTCGCGGAGAAAAATTCGTGCCCGCGTTTGCTGCGGCTCGAAACTTCGTAAAAGACGCGGTGGGCGACAAAACGGTTGAGAATGTTACGCAACGTCGCGAGCGAAGCGAGCGTTTCGGTCTGGTTTCCTCGCGTGTAGATGATCTTCACGGCGGATACGCATGCTTGCACGGCTAGGGAAGGACTCCTTTGTAGCAGACGCTTCGGACTCTATGTCGAAGGTACGTTCGCGTATGTTCTCCGTTCCAGACGTTATGGTAGTCTCAGTGCTTGCTCTGCTGCTCTTCGGCCCGGATAAATTGCCGAAGATGATGCGGCAGGCCGGCCGAGTGGTCCGCGAAGTACAAAACACGTCGCATTCGTTTATTGCGGAAATGGAACGCGCCGCGGATGCAAACGAAGCGCAATCCTATAACACCGCGCCGGCACCGGCTAGCGAAGTCCGCAAAGACGACGCCACAGCGCCATAACGCGCGCCACATAAGCGTGCGTTTCCGGATATGGGGGCAGGCCACCGTAGCGGTCCACCGCACCGGCCCCCGCATTATATGCGGCAAGCGCGTCGGTGTACCGCTCTGCGCCCTGGCGAGAAGCGTAGCGCGCGAGCAGACCGCGCAGATGTACCGCGGCGCCGCGGATATTCGCTTGAGGATCTGCCGGATCGACGCCGAGGCCCGCGGCGGTTCCGGGCATTAGCTGACCCAGACCGAGGGCGCCGGCTCTCGAGACGGCATCAGGCCGCCAGCTCGATTCCACCGCGATAAGCGCCACGAGGAGACGGGCATCCAGCCCTTGCGCATCGGCTTGTGCGATCGTCGCTTCCGCGAGCGTTGCAGCGGCCGAACCGTCTAGCGATGGATTGAAGGCTTCGAGGGCACGCGCGTAGAGCAGGACCATTGACGATCGCTCGGCGGCGACCGCCGGCACTGTGGCGGTCCCGAGCGCGAAGCACGCAGCTGCAATTACAACGAATACTCGCACGAACGGTGCAAGTGCCACGCCGCTTGCAGGTCCGGACGGGTATACGAGGCGCTTTACGCCGGCTTAAACGTTGAAGTTGGAACGGATTTCGCTGATTTTCGCCTGCACTTGCGAGCGGACTTGATTGTTGATTCGGTCGCGCTGCTCGTCGGGGAGTCTACGGTACACGAAATAGCCTGCCGCCGAAGCGAGGCCGCCGAGCAGGCCGACTAAGAGCGCTCTGCCGAGATCGTTCTGGCTTTGAGCGTCGTTCGGCGGAGTCGAGCTTTGATAGCCGTTACCGCTCGTGCTTGAACCCGACCACTGCTGTTCCGGAGGCGTGGTGCGGAAACTGTCAGACATTCATTTCTCCTTCGATGATGGTCTATCATACCCGGTTTCGTTGGTTTGCGTTACGCAGAGGTGAACGGGATATTGGCGTGCGATCTGCTTGACGGCGAGTTCGGCGGTGGCAACGATTGCCTTGGCGGCCGGATCGTCGCGTCCGTGTTCGGGGAGCGTTACGGAAAAATCTCCGGGAGCCTGAACCGCAACGATATCGAGTGCGGCGTACTCTTCCAGACCCAGCCTGGCCGCCTGCAATACCGCCGAGACCGCCGCGCATACGATGTCCTCTCCGAAGGCGCCGGCATCGGCATGCCCCGTTGCAAAAATCGAGGACAGCCGGTTCCGGCTGTCCCGATGGAATCGCACGCTAAGCATTGGCCGTAGCGCTTATAGGCTGATCTTGGTGATCTTTACTTCGGCAAAACGCTGCCGATGGCCGTTGAGCTTGCGCACACGCTTTTTCGGCTTATAACGAAACACCAGGATCTTCTTATCCTTAGCTTGCCGCAGGACCGTTCCCGTAACCGTTGCGCCGTCGAGAAGCGGTACGCCGACCTTGACACCGATCTCGCCGCCGCTCGCCAGAATCACGCGATCGAAAACCACATCCGCGCCCACTTGGCTCTCCAGCAGGTCCGTTCGGATGATATCTCCTTCGGCTACTTTATATTGCTTACCGCCGGTTTCGATGATCGCGTACATAACTGAGTTACATTAGCAGGCTCCCCATGGTGTGTCAACGCGAGCAGCGGCGATTGTAGGAGCGCGCAGCAATCTCCGGCGCTTAGCAAAGCCGGTACCGTCCCAGGCAGGCAAGCAGGCGTCTTATGGAGCTACTCTCTATGGCCAGCGACGAGCTGGAGCGCGTTTCGGACACTTCAAGGAATATGCGAGGGCACAGTGCGACACCAACCGTCGATTTGCTATCGGCTATTATCCGCATGGGTGCGCTTCCACAAGCCTTGCGATGGGATGCGGAGCGCACGGTTGAATTTGCTCGAGGCATTTTCCCAGGCGATCATCTCGGTCAGCTCGACGGTCGCTTCTTCGTCGAAGAAACGACGCACATCGGCGAAGAGAGCGTCGTCAACATCGCGATCGGAGAACGTCATCGCGTCCGCGTAGCGTAGTGCCGTCCGCTCGCGTTCGTCGAAGAGCGAGCTATCAGCGTATGCATCGACCGCCAGCAGTTTTTCATCTGAAATCCCCAACTCGCTACCGACCGCAGCGTTGATGTCGCTTCAAAAGTCGCAGCAGTTGAGCCGGGCGACGCGCCGGTTCAGCAGCGCTTGCAGGGGTTCGTCGATTAGCCCCGAGCCTGCGATCCCGGCCCACATGCCACGCGCTGCTCGCAGGATCGTCGGCCGGCGCGCGTAGACGAGATGATTGAGTAACGGGGCGCCCCAGCGCTCCACTTGCAACTCAAATACGCGTTTTGCGTACGGGTCGTCCGTTTCCGGATCGATCCCGGGAATGCGTGACATGATCGGCCTCTCCTTACTCTCAAACCGTGTCTTGAAACGGGTCGTTTTCGATACCTAGGATACTGAATGACTTAGAAAAATTGAACTCATGGCTTGCATCCGAACCAGATGCCCCGATCCCGTTCAGAGGGAATCGTGTCCAATTCCTTCGCTCTTATGTCAAGCACAAACCTAACGATGCTGCGGAGTTACGGTTCGAGCGTCTGAACCTCGATCGTAGCTCGTTTCACCGACTCTTCGGAAAACGGAAGTCCGAGAAGCCGCCCGGCGTTCCAGTCGGCGGCTTCGTCCGTGTAGTGCGTCGAACCGGGTTGGCCGGACTCGCCTTGCGGAATCGTAATGCCGCCGGCGTCCCAATTGCCGACGTCCCATACGGCACGAAAACTTTGCGAGAATCCCGAGTTTTGCACGTGCACGGTGTACGCATCTCCGTTTCCGGCAAACGTCGTCCCGTTGAGGAAACCAAGGCCGAGCGTTGCCAGCGGGTGCTTCACGGTGACGGCGCCCGCAGTTCCCCACGGTTGTGGGGATGCGGGAAGCGTGAGGGTTGCGATGATGCCCGGGGCGCTTCTCGCCGCAAGGATTCCAGACACGATTCCGCCGCGCGTTTTGATGAGTTCCTGACGAAGAGCGTAAGCGGCGGTCGCTTCGCGCGAATCCGGCGAAAAATGCCCGTCCCATCGGCGTAGACTGCGAAAATAACGCGCCAGTTCGCGCTCGGGAATAGAATATGTATCCATCTGCATTGCCGTGAAATACGCGACATCATAACGCGATCGCGCACGTAGCAGCGCCGCTACACGATATGCGCGATACGGCGGCGAGAACTGGGCGCTCAGACGGTATCTGTATCGCGGGCCGTACATCTTGTTATTCGATGTCCAAACTACGGCGTTGCGCGATGCGTCTACATGGGGCAGTTCGCCGAACGGAATCGCCGGGTACTGTTTCGGAAGATCGCTTGCCGGGTGGATTGAAGTGGCCCACGTTGGATCGCTCGGTACCTCACCTGCGAGCGTGTAGGCAACGCGGCCGTCGGTCTGCGCGATCACGAAATTTTGCGTCGGTCCGGGATATGCACGCAGCGCTCGGAGTCCATCTTCGATGCTGCGGGCACGGTCCAAACTATCGAATGCAAGCAGCGGCGATTTCGGATCGCCGTACGCGCTCCAGCGTACGAGTACGAAACGGCCCCGAACGGTCGCTCCAAAGAGGCTGCCGGTACGATAGTATCGCTCGATCGTATCTTTGCCGAAACGCGCGTGAAACGTTTCGCTCTTCCAGCCGCTTTCGTCCAAGTGCGGCGGCACGCGAAAGACCGATAGCGCGGCAACGCTACCGTTAGTAGCGCCCCATGCGATGCGGTCGTTATGGCCGAGGATTACGCCGGGCGTGCCGGCCAGCGTTGCGCCCGCAGCGTGGTAACCGGGAGACTCCAAATCCACGAGATACCAGACGCCTGGAATCTGCAGGCGCAGATGGGGATCGTTCGCTAAGAGCGCGCGGCCCGTTGTCGTATGCGCGTTCCCCGCCGCCCACTCGTTGCTGCCCAGCGGAGGCTTAGAATGGACGAACTCTCGAACGAGATATGCAATCTTCGATCTGCATTGCGATGGATCGGCGATGTGGATGAGCCCTTCGGTCACCGGCGCGTCGTAACACGGGTCCGTCAATGGAATCCGTTTACCGTCGCGCGCTCCGACGTCGTCCCACGAATCCGTGAGATCGAGAACCGTGGCGAATCCTACGGCGAGCGAATCTTGCGGGCGCCAAGGTTTGGCGGAATACATCAGGGCGCGAAACTCAACCGGCGCGGGTTGGCGTTCCATCGCCGCGTTTACGCCGTCGGCGAACGCTTGAAGAATGCTGCGGTCGCGCGGTGCCAACTTTGCCCATTGGCGAGCGACAAGTTGCGACACCGGTACGACGCGAGCGCCTTCGTCGGTTGAGAGCAGACTGTTGCCGAGTATTTCGGATAAGTCGCCGTAGACGAATCGGCGCAGGAGATCGAGCTGAAAGAGGCGGTCCGAGCCTTCAACGTAGCCTTGCGCAAAGAACAGATCGTGCTGGTTACTTGCGAGAATGTGCGGAACGCCTCGCGCGTCCCGCCGAATGTGCACCGGGGCCGAAACCGCGAGCCCCGTAACCGTTCCAGTCACGGGGCTCACGGAATGCAATCCGGAAACGACATTCGCAACAAAAGCCGCGATCGATACTCCGATCAGAATTGCGACGAGCGCTATCGCCCGTCGGACGATTACTATCATCCGCATTCGACGTAAATGTTTCCGTCGTCGACCCGTACCGGAAATGTCATGACCGGAACGACTGCCGGAAGCGTAATCGCCGCACCGGTCGTAACGTCGAAAACCGCTCCATGCCGAGGACACGTAATACATGGTCCATCCAGCACGCCCTGATCGAGCGGCGCACCATCGTGCGTGCAAACGTCTTCGATTGCAAAGAACGATCCTTCGACGTTGCAAACCAGGATTTCAACGCCCTTGATCTCGGCACGCAGCGCGGAACCGGGAACGATCTCCGACGCTCGAGCTATGCGATGTTCAGCCACGCGATGCCACTTCGCTTCCGGGATGCAAGAACTCTCGTCGCCGGCCGCACACGCGCGGATCGTGGCAAGGCGACAATGGCGCGCTGGCCGAAGCGTCGTAAATGACCGATGCGGCCACGATCTTCGCGCAGACGCGTTCAGCGATTGCGAGCGTTGCTTACCCCGCTCGCGTTTCCTATACCATCGTCGTGAGCGGCCTCGACGGGGACGTTCGCAAGATCAACCACTATCGTGCGATTCTCGATACGCAAAGAAACGACGGCTTGCGGAGATCAGCTCTGAAGAAGTCGCCGCGCCCGTTACGCCGCACGGCGTGGATTTTTCGATCAACGCGACGCTATGTTGGCCTTTGTGTCGCAGCCTGCACGTCCCGATAGGGCGCCCAGAAAGCAGCGCAGACCTCATGGGCGTTCCGCTGCTCTCGGCGAACTATGATTTCGGGCTTCGCGCGCCCCGCGTGCCGGAGAAGCACGTAGCCAACGAAACGGGGCCGCTTCCGGTGATCGCTTCCGTGGTATCGCAATCGCGCGACTACGACGTTACAATGCTGGGAACCGAAACACTAAAAGAAGCGTCTGTTTTTCACCTCGGTTTGCGCCCGCTGCGCGATCCGGGGAGATATCGATTGCGCGAACTCTGGATCGATGAAACGAATCATCTGCCGGTGCAGGCAATAGTCGCCGGAAATTTCACGCTCGCTCCGATGACCGACGTACCATGGCGCGTGGACTTTCAAATCATTTCCAATGTTTGGAACGTTTCAAAAGAGTCTGCGCTCGCAACCCTTTACCTCGCGCATCAGCGGGTCGTACGCGAAGCATCGATCGACTTTGACAACGTTACGGAACCCGACGGAATTTACGGTCCCGCAGTGGAGCCGGAAGCAACGAGTACGACGTTGTTGGAGCCGTGAAATGCTGAGCTATCAATCGCTATCGCCCGCATAGCTTCAGCCGACGGAGCCTTCCATTTCCATTTTGACGAGCCGGTTGAGTTCGACGGCGTATTCCATCGGGAGTTCTTTCACGAAGAAATCGAAGAAGCCATTGACGATCATCGCCGTTGCATCGGCTTCACTCAGGCCGCGCGACATCGCGTAAAAAAGCTGCTCTTCGCCGATTTTCGAAACGCTCGCCTCGTGTTCGACGGTCGAGCGCGATTCGTGAATCTTCATCGTCGGCTTCGTGTCGCTTGCCGAGATGTCGTCCATGATGAGCGCGTCGCACTTCACGCGGGTCTTGGCTCCGACGGCGCCCGGGAAAATCTCCACCAAGCCGCGATACGTTGTCTTTCCGCCGTGTGCACTGACGCTCTTATTTGTAACGACCGAAGTTGTGTTGGGAGCGGCGTGGATGACTTTAGCGCCCGCATCTTGGTGCTGGCCCTCGCCGGCAAACGCCATGGAAAGGATCTCGCCGCGGGCGCCTTCACCCATCAAGTAGATCGCCGGATATTTCATCGTTAGCTTGGAGCCGATGTTGCCGTCGACCCATTCCACCGTCGCATTTTTCTGCGCGATCGCTCGTTTCGTAACGAGATTGTAGATATTGCGGTACCAGTTCTGTATCGTCGTGTATCGTATCGACGAATCTTCCATCGCGATCAGTTCGACGACCGCGCTGTGAAGTGAGGACGTCGAGAACTTCGGTGCGGTGCATCCCTCGATGTAGTGAACCTTCGCGCCTTTGTCGGCGATGATAAGCGTGCGCTCGAATTGGCCCATATTTTCGGCATTGATGCGAAAATATGCCTGAAGCGGCATAGCGACTTCCGCTCCCGGCGGAACGTAAATGAACGAGCCCCCCGACCAGACTGCGGAGTTCAGCGCCGAGAACTTGTTGTCGGCAGAAGGGATGACGGTTGCGAGATATTTCTGAACGATCTCGGGATGTTGCTTGACGGCCGTGTCCATGTCGCAAAAGAGGACGCCTTGCGCTTCGAGTTCCTTGCTGACGTTGTGGTAAACGACCTCGGATTCGTACTGCGCCGAAACGCCCGAGAGAAACTTGCGTTCGGCTTCGGGAATGCCTAAACGATCGAAGGTGCGTTTGATGTCGTCGGGCACGTCGTCCCAGGAGCGTTCGGTCCGGTCGGTCGACCGCACGAAATAGTGGATGTCGGCAAAGTCTATCTCCGAGAGCAGCTTTGTATCGCCCCAGCTCGGCATCGGCTTATTAATGAAGATCTCGTACGCCTTGAGGCGGAAATCGCGCATCCACGCAGGCTCGTCCTTCATCTCGCTGATGCGCTCGACGATATCTCTCGTCAGCCCCTTATCGGACTTGAAGACGTACTTGCTTTCAGAGTCGTGGAAGCCGTGACGATAGTCGTCCGAGACGACGGGAACGGGTTGAAGTTCGGTTGACATTGCCTTACGAGCGTACCGCCGGCGACCTGTATAGTCAAGATAGTTAAGGCGTAACTTCACTTTCAAACGGCCTCGCATCGGCTGCGCCTCGTAAATACCCGTCGGTAAGGGTTTACAGGGGGGTCTGTGGGGGTTATTATGTTCGCCGGACCTTGGTTACGCAAGGTTCACGGTTTGGGAGGCGCGCCCTTACGCGCCATCGCGACGAGTCGCCCGTGCACCGGAAAAGCGCCGGCAAGAGCTCGTCGATAGGTCGGGGACGTGACGCTGCACCGCAGGCGCCAGCCGACGAAGTCCGGAGGTGGGATTCCCCCGAGGTTCTAGGAGACCGTAGAAATTGAAGGCACTGGGTACGCACGTGGTGTGCGAACTTTCCGGCTGTAATGCCGGTGCATTGGCGGACGTGGACGCAGTTCGGGCAATGATGATCGGCGCGGCGAATGCTTCGAGAGCGACGATCATGGAAGTCGCTTTTCATCGTTTCGAGCCTCAGGGCGTTTCTGGAGTAGTCGTCTTAGCCGAATCGCATATCTCGATTCACACGTGGCCGGAGACCGGATACGCGGCTATGGACTTCTATACGTGCGGCGATCATACCGATCCGTGGCTCGCCTGCGACTTTGCCGCATCGGCGCTGAATGCAAAGACGATGCAGACCACGGAAGTAAAGCGCGGAATCGCTCAGCCGGGCGGTGTTTACACCCACGTCGTCACCCGCGATCAAGAAACGAGCACGCTCTCCGCATAGAGAGATTCGGCGCATCCGAATCCCGCTCCGTAGCTTTAGCGTTCGCGGAGCCCTTATGCTTGCGCGGCTTGACGCGCAGCGCCAAACGCCATGGATTCGGCGCATCCGAATCCCGCTCCGCAGCTTTAGCGTTCGCGGAGCCTTATGCTTGCGCGGCTTGGCGCGCAGCGCCAAACGCCATGGATTCGGCGCAGCCGAATCCTGTTCGGCAGCTTTAGCGTTCGCGGAGCCTTTGTTGGCGCGGCTTGGCGCGCAGGCCAAACGCCATGGATTCGGCGCAGCCGAATCCTGTTCCGCAGCTTTAGCGTTCGCGGAGCCCTTATGCTTGCGCGGCTTGGCGCGCAGCGCCAAACGCCATGGATTCGGCGCAGCCGAATCCTGTAGGGCGGCCTTTGCATTTGGCGAAGGCTCGTGCCCGCTATGCCTAAAACGGAACACTGGCAGTGGTATGTCGAGGAGTTCGCTCCCACGGAACAACACCACCACGCCGTCGACGAAGTCTTCTATTCGGGGCGGTCGGAGTTCCAGCAGGTGGCGGTGATCAGCTCGCCGGTTTTCGGAAAGATGCTCGTTCTGGACGGCGACACGCAGAGCTCCGCGGGGGACGAGAAAATTTACCATGAGTCGCTGGTCCACCCGGCAATGGCGGGAGCATTGGATCGGGGTGACGTGCTGATATTGGGCGGCGGCGAAGGAGCGACCCTGCGCGAAGTCTTGCGCGATCCGGCAGTGCGGCGCTGCACTATGGTTGACATCGACGGGCTTGTCGTCGAGCTTTCGAAGAAATATCTGCCGGAATGGGCGGACGGTGCCTTCGATGACGTTCGGGCGCGCGTCGTTATCGGGGACGCGCTCGCATTCATGCGCGAGAACCGCGAGAGGTACGGCGTCATCATTTCGGATCTCACCGAGCCCTTAGAAGACTCGCCGAGCAGCGTTCTTTTTAACGAAGACGTTTTTGCGCTGATCAAGTCGCGCCTCACCGACGGCGGCATCTACGTGCTCCAAGCGAGCACAGCCGCATTTCATAACGCATCGCTTCACTGCAAGATGGCAAGAACGCTTCGCAACCACTACCGGTACGTAAGTTCGTTCGACCAGTACGTTCCCGCATTCGATACCGATTGGGCGTTTCTGGCCTGCAGCGACCGTGTCGATCTCGCACAGTTGGAAGACGAGACAGTGGAAGACTATTGCAGTACGCTTCGCGGTGAAAGTTTCTTTTACGATGCTCAGACGCATCGCCGGCTCTTCTCGCTTCCGCTCTACCTGCGACGCATGCTGGCGGCAAGCGGTCCGGTTTTCGGTTAGAATCGGTGCGATGACTCAGGATTTTGCCTCCGCTCCGCACCGTTGGGAGAAGGAGAAGTCGCATTTCGTCGAGTTGCTCGATCTCAAACTCGAGCAAGTGGAACACGGCCGCGCCGTTATGCGTATGCCGTTTCGGCCGCAGATCGCCAACGGTGCGGGCGCAGTGCATGGAGGAGCGATCGTCAGCTTGTGCGACACCGTTTTTTACGTCGCGCTTGCTTCTATTTACGGACGCGAACAGGACACCGTAACGGTCTCGCTCCAATGCAACTTTCTCGCGCCCGCGCGGCCCGAACACGACCTCATCGCAGAGGCGACGGTGCTGCGCGCCGGCAAGCGTATCTGTTACGGCGAAGTGCAAGTGCGTAGCGGCGATAAACTCGTCGCGCACGCTACGCTGAATTTCCTCAACACGTATCCCAACGAGAAAGCACAGAAAGAATGACCGCTCCATCGGAACTGCGCCGCACCGGGCTGCACGCCGAACATACGTCGCTCGGCGGCCGCATGGTGCCTTTCGCCGGATTCGAGATGCCGGTGCAGTATGCGGGAATTCTTAAGGAGCACGATGCGGTACGCCACCGGGCGGGTTTGTTCGATCTCTCGCACATGGGCCAGTTCGTCTTGGAAGGCGAGCACGTGGCGCAATGGGCGGAAACGCTGACCATAAACGCCGTCGCATCGATGAAGCCGATGCAGGCACGTTATAATATTTTTTGCAACGCGGACGGCGGCGCGCACGACGACACGATTTTTTATCGGCTCGAGGAACGCTGGCTGCTCGTCGTCAACGGTGCGAACGCGCAAAAGATGTGGGCTCATCTCAACGCCAACCTCATCGACGGCGTACGCCTTCAAAATCTGCACGGGAAAAACGCGCTCATCGCGATCCAAGGCCCGGAGGCGCTTGCAATGCTGCAACCGCATATCGACGTCGACTTGCCCGCGGTGAAGTATTACTTTTGCGCGCAAGGAAACGTGTACGGACGCCCCGCCGTGATTGCCCGAACGGGTTACACCGGCGAAGACGGTTTTGAAATCTTCTGTGACGGAGACGATGCCGCAGGAATCTGGAGCGGACTCTTGCGCGACAATGCGATGACGGGCCTGGTTCCGTGCGGCTTAGGTTCCCGTGACGTGCTTCGCTTGGAAGCGGGCATGCCGCTTTACGGTCATGAACTCACCGAAGAAATTACTCCCGTCCAAGCCGGACTGCAGTGGGCGTTGAAAACATCGAAGCCGGAATTCATTGGCCGCAACGCACTTATCGAACAGATGCAGAGCGACGATTACCGCCGCATTGTCGGCCTCGTGATGAGCGGGCGAGCACCCGCGCGGGAAGGGTATGCCGTTTTTTTTAACGGACGTCTTTGTGGAGAAATACGCAGCGGTTCGATGGGGCCGTCCGTTGAGAACAAAAATATTGCGACGGCTCTTGTCGACCGCGATGCCGCAACCCAGGGATCGAGCCTGGAGGTTGAGATTCGCGGAAACAGACACGAAGCGACGGTCGTTCCCCTACCGTTTTACAAACGTTCCAAATAGAGTTTGGCTTACTTAAGGAGATGAGCGTGGTTCAACCGGATCTGCTTTACAGCAAAGAACACGAATGGGTAAAAATGGAGGGCGAGGTCGCGACGGTTGGGATAACCGACTACGCCCAGCACTCGCTTGGCGACATCGTTTATGTAGAACTTCCGCGGGTCGGCAAGCATATCGAGCAGTTCGGAAATATCGGAGTCGTGGAATCGGTCAAAGCCGTTTCGGATCTTTTTACTCCGGTCGGTGGCGAAGTCGTCGAAATCAACGCTGCGCTCGATGAGGATCCGGCGGCGCTCAATCGCGAACCTTACGGCAACGGGTGGCTTTTCAAAGTACGGCTACAAGACATTACGGAGAAAGATTCGCTCCTTTCCGCCGCCGACTACGAAAAAATTGCGGTAGATTAAGTAATGTACACACCCCACACCGAGCGCGACATTCGAGCAATGCTCGATGCGATCGGCGTCGACTCGCTCGAAGAGCTGCTTAAGGTGCCCGCTTCCGTTGCGCTCAAGGCTCCGCTCGAAATCGTTCCCGCCCTTCCCGAATACCAGATCGCCAGGCGCTTCGATTCCTTCGCCGCGGAAAATCCCGGCGCCGATTTTACGTCGTTCCTCGGCGCGGGAGCGTATCGTCATTATATTCCGCCGGCGATCGCGGCGCTTGCGATGCGTGGAGAGTTTCTAACGGCGTACACGCCGTACCAAGCTGAGGTATCGCAAGGATATCTTCAAGCAATATACGAGTGGCAGACGTATATCTGTTTGCTCACCGGCATGGACGTTGCGAATGCGTCGGTTTACGACGGCGCGACGGCGCTCGCGGAGGCTGCCATTATGGCCCTCAACGCAAATGGGCGAAAGAGCATTTTAATCTCGCGGGCCGTCGACCCGAATTATCGCGCGGTGTTGCGAACGTACTGCGATGGGCTCGACGTCCGGATCGAGGAAGTTGATTATACCGCTGCGGGCACGACCGACATGGCGGCGATCTGCGAAGCCGTTACGTCGAAGGAGTATGCAGCGGTAGCGATCGCATCGCCCAACTTTTTTGGGAACATCGATACGCTGAGCGCCAAAGCGCTCTTAGCCGTTCGGGAAAGCGAAACCGTACCGATCGCCGTCGTCAGTGAAGCGATATCGATGGCCGCGCTTGCTACGGCGGCTTCGTGGGGAGCGGAGATCGTAGCGGGCGAGGCGCAAAGTTTCGGCGTGCCGCTCGCCTACGGCGGACCGTATGTCGGTTTCATTGCGTCGCGTTCCCAGCACATGCGTCGCATTCCGGGTCGCCTCGTCGGCAAATCGGCGGACCTTGAAGGCAGGACGGCATACGTGCTGACCCTTCAAGCTCGCGAACAGCACATACGGCGCGAACGCGCGACTTCGAACATCTGCACGAATCAAGCGCACTGCGCGCTGATCGCAACGATGTATCTGGAACTAATGGGCCGAACCGGCTTGCGCGACGTCGCCGCGCTGAATCTGGAACGCTCGCGCGAACTCGCGACTTACGTCTCCAGCGTCGACGGTATCGATCTCAAGTTCGCCGCGCCATTCTTCAACGAGATCGTCGTCGACGTTCACCAGCCGGCGACCGGCGTGCTCGACGCGCTTGCGAAGCGGAAAATTCTCGCCGGAGTCGATCTCGGACGCTTTTATCCCGAGTTGGGTTCGTGCATTTTAATGAATGCGACGGAATTAACCACTACTGCCGATATAGCGGCGCTTCAAACGGCAATCGCCGAGGTTGTGCATGTCCACGCAAATGTCTGACCGTGTCGATGAAAGCGCGCTGATCTTCGAGCTGGGGCAAACCGGCCGCGCGAACCGCTACGTCGAGAGGGGAAAGCCGTTGGACGCCTTTCTGCCCGCTTCCGTGCTTCGCGACGATCTGCCGCTGCCCGACAATACGGAACTCGACGTCGTCCGGCATTTTACGCGACTCTCGCACCGGACGTTCGGAATCGACTTGGGATTTTATCCACTCGGATCGTGTACGATGAAGTACAATCCGCGCATCAACGACGCAATCGCTGCGAAGCGCGAGTTTGCCTCGCTCCATCCGTACACGCCCGATGCCTACGCTCAAGGCGCGCTCGCGCTGATGTACGAACTTGAGCGCAATCTAAGCTCGCTCTTCGGAATGGCCGCATTCTCGCTCAACCCGTCGGCAGGAGCGCACGCCGAACTCGCGGCCCTGTTAATCGCGAAAAAATATTTCAAAGAGCGCGGTGAAGCACGCAATAAGGTCGTCGTCCCCGACACGGCGCATGGCACGAATCCCGCCTCGGCCGCAATGTGCGGTTTCAAGGTCATAAGCCTGCCTTCGGACAAGCGCGGCCGCGTCGGCGTCGACGAGATCAAGAAAGTCCTCGGCCCCGATACTGCCGTCTGCATGATGACGAATCCGAATACGCTCGGTCTTTTTGAAGACCATATTGCCGAGATCGCCGCTGCGGTTCATGATGCTGGCGGTTTGATGTACTACGACGGCGCCAACGCCAACGCCATCATGGCCAACGTGCGTCCGGGCGACATGGGTTTCGATCTCATGCATCTCAACACGCATAAAACGTTTACCATCCCGCACGGCGGCGGCGGAGCCGGGCACGGCCCCGTAGGCGTAGCCGCTCACTTAGTGGACTTCTTGCCCACACCGGTAGTCGCCGTGCGGAACCTCTCTAACGACGGCCGCTCGGAGTACCGGCTCGAATTCGACCGTCCGAAATCGATCGGTCCAATGCGCTCCTTCTGGTCGAATTTCGCGCATGCGGTGCGCGCCCTCGCGTACATCTATGCTAACGGTGCCGACGGATTAAAGGCGGTCTCGCAACTCGCCGTGCTCAATGCGAATTATCTCCGTGTCAAAATCGCGCCGTTCTTGGAAACGCCATATCCCGAGATTTGCCGTCACGAGTTCGTCGCTTCGGCGCAGGAATTAAAAAAGCAAACCGGCGTAAAAGCGCTCGATATTGCAAAGGCGCTGCTCGATCACGGCATGATGGCGCCGACGATGTACTTTCCGCTGATCGTCCCGGAATGTTTGATGATCGAACCGACCGAGACCGAATCGAAAGAAACGCTCGATCTCTTTATCGACGTGCTCCGCGAGATTGTTGAAACCGCCAAGACCGATCCGCAGAAGATTATGTCGGCGCCGGTCAACACGGTTGTCGGACGCGTCGATGAAACGCGCGCTGCGCGCCATCCGAATCTCAGATGGGAAGGTGCCGTTTAAGGAAGGCAACCACGAAGTGCTCTTCGGGGCGCAAGCCTTGTGTGATTTTGCCGCCGGTTCGCTTCCCGAGCGACCCGTCGGCGGCGAACTTTTCAAGAATGCCGGGATGGATGTAGCTGCGGCGGCAAACGGCAGGCGTGTTGCCGAGATGCGCCGCTACGAGCTTGCACGCTTCAGCGATCTCACGCTTTCGAGCCATCTGCGTTTCGGCGTCTTCGACGTTTGCTAGGATCAGCGCGCACTGTACCGTGCCGACCCACGTTCGAAAGTCTTTCGCCGTGAAATCGCCGCCCGAAATCCTGCGGATGTAGTCGTTTATGTCCGACGACGAAACGTCGCGAACGGTTCCTTCCTTGTCGCTGTATCCAAAAAGCTCTTGCCCCGGCAAGTCCTGACACGCCCGGACGATTGCCGCCAAACGGCGGTCGCGCAGAGATACGGCATGTTTTACGCCGCTCTTTCCTTTGAAAGAAAACCGCACTTCGCTGCCCGCCACGCGCGCGTGCCTGTTAAGCAGCGTCGTTAAGCCGTACGAATCGTTCTCTTTTGCATATTCGTCGTTGCCGATGCGGATTCTCGTCGATTCCAAGAGCAGCACGACCGCGGCCAAGACCTTATCGCGCTGCAATCCCGGGAGAGCGATATCCGTTTCGACCCGTTCGCGAATACGCGGCAGCGCGCGTGCGAAGTCGAGCATCCGGTGGTACTTTGTCTCATCGCGAATCTCGCGCCACCGGGGATGATAGCGGTACTGCTTGCGGCCGCGAGCGTCGCGTCCGGTGGCCTGGAGATGGCCGTCCGGCTGCGGGCAGATCCACACGTCGGTATAGGCCGGTGGAACCGCGAGGGCACGGATGCGGCCGAGTTCGGCGGCGTCCTTCAGGGGCTTTCCGCTAGGCAAAACGTAGGAAAACTGCCTCGCCCGAGCGACTCTGCGGATCCCGGGAGACCCGTCGGTCACGTACACGAGACCCGCTTCCTTGGCTGCTTCGCTCGGATTCTCCATCCCGGAATCAGTATACCCAAAAGGCGATCCTTCCGGCAGGCGCTTCTTGGGGGAGGGGCCTATAATGATGGTAATCGGGGGCCCGTATCGGGCCCCTTCACCGTCCCGCGGAGTTCTCTATCGTCATGCGGATCAAGTACGAGGTGTCGGCTGGTGGACTGGTTTTGCGACGTCGCGAGACCGGTTTCGACGCACTCTTAATTGGCCGGGGACAGCCGCGACTCTGGACGTTACCCAAGGGCCATGTGGAAGCGCGAGAATCTAACGAGCAAGCGGGGCTTCGAGAAGTTCGCGAAGAGACCGGCAGCTGGGCAGAGATTATCACGCGATTGAACGAGATTTCATATTGGTTCTACGTCGGTCGTGCGAAGCACAAGAAAACGGTGACGTTTTTTCTCATGCGCTATCTCTCCGGTGACACCGCCAATCACGACCACGAAGTCGACGAAGCGCGATGGTTCGATGTAATGGGTGCGCGCAAGGCCCTCAAGTATGTCAATGAAAAGCGCCTCGTCGACATGGCCATCGAATACATAAACGTCAATCCCGCTGCTTTCGGCGACATGCCGGCCGCGACGCGAACGGCCGAGCAGAAGACTTCTTGACCGCGGAACCTTCCCACGGCGAACGCGCATTCGACGTCAGGCTCGACGTGTTCGATGGACCGCTCGATCTGCTCTTGAGCCTTATCAGGGAACGTCAGCTCGACATCGCGACCGTACCGCTCGCTGCGGTTGCCGAGCAATACCTCGCGTACGTCCGGGTGATGGAAAATCTCGATGTCGAGGTCGCGGCGGAATATTTGGTGATTGCGGCGACGCTCGTTTTTTTGAAGTCCAAAGCCCTCCTGCCGCCGATTCCACTGGAGTTCGTCGATGAAACCGACGACACTCCGGAGCAAGTCGAGGAGCGCCTGCGGCGGCGTTTGGTCGCGTATTCGCGCTATCGCGAATTGGGAATCGAACTTCGGGCCCGCGCAGATGCGGCGAGCGGGTTTTATTTTCGCGACTCCGGCGACTCGACGACCGACGTTATCCAACGGTACCGGATCGACCCGGAGAAACTCAAGCGCGCATTCTTCTCGATGCTCGCGCAGGCACGACCCGAGAAGCGCGAGATCGTTCGGGAACGCGTTTCGCTGATCGCGCAGATGGACTACATCTGCCGAAAAATCAAAGAGCAAGGCGAGGTGACGTTTTCCGCTCTCTGTCGGGAGCTCGGCATGACGCGCGAGGTCATCATCGTGACGTTTCTGGCCGTCCTCGAACTCGTTCGCCGTAATCGCGTCGCATTCGAGCAGCCGGAACTTTACGAGGATATCCGCCTTTTCGCCGCTATTTCTCAGCCTCATAGCGAAGCATAGTCGTGCACTCCGACGTCGCGCAGTCCGAAATGCTCGAACCGGCCAATGATGAAGCTGCAGCGCTGCGAGATGCGGCTGAGTCGGTGCTTCCAGCGGTGGAAGCGCTGCTCTTTGTTGCAAGCGAACCGCTCGACACAAAGAAGATTTCGAAGCTTACCGGGTCGGATGAAAGAGCGATCGCGCTTTGTATCCAGCGCCTGGAAGAGCGCTATGCGGACCGGTGCGGCATCACGTTGCTGGAAGTGGCAGGCGGCTACCGCTTCGCTACGGCTTCGAGCGTCCGCGACGTTGTCGAGGCATATTTGCTTCCACCGAAAACCACGCTCTCTACGCCCGCACTCGAAGCGCTCGCAATCGTGGCTCACATGCAGCCGGTAACGAAGGGCGAGATCGAGGCGATTCGCGGCGTTAACTCCGATAGCGTCGTCAGCACGCTGGTCGATCGCAACCTCATCGCGGAGGCCGGGCGTAAGGACGTCGTCGGGCGTCCGATGCAATATAGAACCACGCCGATCTTTCTTGAGTCTTTCGGTTTGAACTCGCTCGACGATCTGCCGCAACTCGAACTCGAACCGGGACAGCCGCTCGAACTCAACCTTCTTGCGGCCGCACGGCAAGAGCCGGCGCAACCGCAATTCGACGAGAACGCGCGGTGAAGATCGGCCTTCATATGCGCGTCGGCGACGGTTACGGTAAAGCCGTGGACCGCGCAAAGGCCCTCGGCTGTACGGCGATGCAAGTA
>JALYTY010000005.1 GCA_030854045.1 Vulcanimicrobiota bacterium
GTTTGGCACCTCGATGTCGGATCGTCGCATCCTGGGGCTGTAGTAGGTCCCAAGGGTTGGGCTGTTCGCCCATTAAAGCGGTACGCGATCTGGGTTCAGAACGTCGTGAGACAGTTCGGTCCCTATCCGCTGTGGGCGTAGGAAGTTTGAGGGGCGTGGACTCTAGTACGAGAGGACCGAGTCGAACGAACCGCTGGTGAACCGGTTGTCCCGCCAGGGGCATAGCCGGGTAGCTATGTTCGGATCAGATAAGTGCTGAAAGCATATAAGCACGAAACTGACCCCGAGATGAGACTTCAAACTCGTAAGAGTGAAGAGTCGTGGTAGCCCACCACGTTGATAGGCCGGGGGTGGAAGCGCTGCAAAGCGTGGAGCTGACCGGTACTAATAGCTCGGAAATTTTAACTACGCTATCGCAATCATGTTTTGACACTTGGAAGTTCTTCTCTGTACAGCTTTCTCAACCGCGATCGACTGGAGCTCCGGCTCGTCATCGCGGCTGAGGATCAGTTTCTGGCGTCCATAGCGGCGGGGTCCCACCCGTTCCCATCCCGAACACGGCAGTTAAGCCCGCCTGCGCCAATGATAGTCGGACCGCAGGGTCCCTCGAAAGTAGGTCGGCGCCAGATTTAAATAGCGAACAGCTCGCCGCAGCAATGCGGCGAGCTGTTCTTTTTTTTACGCTCATCGTGAGTGTGCGGCCCGGGACATGTCTCGCCCCTTACGGACGAATGCGATAAATAGCGCCGCTCTGATCGTCCCCGACGAACACGCTTCCCTTCGACCCGATCGCGATGCCGGTAGCGCGGCCGATGCGGGAACCGCACGAGGGCTGGAAGCCCGTGATGAAAGGCTTCCACTGCGCTGCCGCGTTGCTCCAGTTCACCGGCGTTGCCGGCGTGTCGCCGTCCATTGGAACGTAATCGACTTCGGGCGCCACGTTGCAGCCGTTTGGAGCGTGCCAGGAGCCGTGGCTCGAAACCAGCAGCGCGCCCGCATACGGCTTCGCCAAGGCGTATTGCGCCCTCGCTCTTGATTCGCGCGGATAAAACGCTGCGCCGATGTGCGTGATGTAGGCTGGAAACTCGATGAGCGGAGCGACCGTCGATGCGCACTGAGATCCGCCGACGTACGCTATTTGATTTTCTTCGCAGTTCGGCCAGCCGTAATCCGCTACACCGTGCCGCGACGATAGGTCGTCCATAAACTCATAGGGATGAAGTGTCGGAAGCGAGTCCTGACCCGCGCCGCCCGCCCACAGATGCCCGCTCTGCGGATTTACAGCGAGCGCAATAGCGTTGCGTATTCGTGTCGCTCTGGTACGCATTCCGCTGCCGTCGGAACTCATTTCCTGAATCGAAGCGCGCGTCGGATCGACTTCCTTGCATGCATTGCATGACGAGCCAACGCTCACGTAGAGCCGCCCATCCGTAAAAGCAACGCTCGTAGTTCGGTGAATATCGCCATCGCTGTTCGGCGCGACTCGACCCTGACGGACGCCCGCGATCTGGGTACTGCGCAAAGCGCTCAACTGGCCATCGGAATACGGAACCCGAAATACGCCGTGCTGCGTCCCAATATAGATGCTGCACGAAGACCGCACGAACGTCACACCATGCGCGGGAGGATCGCCAACGGTGACAAAAACGCGGGGCGCAGCGGCAGCGCCGGCCGCTTCGGCGTGCGGAACGATGTATACCGAAGGCCCCAGCGTTCCGACGAGAAGGTCGCCGTTGGGCAGAGCTGCCAGTTCGCGCGCTTGCGGTACGCGAGCGATCGTTTGAATCGTAAGACCCTTCGGAACGGTCAACGCGGGTGTTTCGGGCGCAGGCCCGGCGGCCGCGACGGAGGCTGTGGTTCCGTTACAACTGCGCGGTGACGAACCTGCCATCGCCGGTGAGGATACCGGGCGCGCCGTTTTATCCGCTGCCTCTGCGCCGCCGTTCGTGCACGCGGCCGTGAGCAGCAGGCCCAGGACGATTGCGTACTTCAGCTCATACCTCCGCGGCCGGAACCGCACTCTGCGCTACTCTTTGGAAACGCTGCGCGAATTGTGCGGGGGCCAGATTCGTTTGGCTCGCTAGCCGCGTCAGTTGAGATTCCCCGAAATCGCCGGGCTCCAACCTGACCATGTAGTCGCGCGCGACGGTATACGCCTCGGCAAACACATCGACGCTGCGCGTCTTGATTCGCCCAGTCGCCGGATCGATCAATTCTTCCAAACGCATCGGATGCACGCGGCCGCCGCGAAGGGCGATCAGAGCGCCGGACCCTCCGCCGAGAAGATAGCGTACGGCGCCGTAACCGAGCGTGCGGGTGTAGTCTACGTCGAATGCCACGGGCTTTGCGCAGCGCAGCTCGTACCCGATGTCTTTGGTCAGAACCGTGGCTTCGATACCGAGCTCGCCAAGCGCGTTGCGCACCCCGTCGCGCAGCAGCGTTCCGATCGGTACGTCCGCCAGCCGAACGTGCCCGTAGGCATCGCGCGCAACGTTCTCGAGCGTCGCGAGGGCGGCGGCGGAGACGCGTTCGATAATCCCTTCCGCAACGACCGCAACGCCGTGATCGCGTCCCTCGGCACGGCGTTTAATAACCGATCCCACCAGCGTATCGACGACGAGTTGAAGATCGAGCTCTTCTCCCGGAAACTCTTCGGGTATCACGGCAATCGTAGCGCCTGCGGCCTTGCACATGCCAAGCGCGAGCGAACCCGCTTTGCGGCCCATCGAAACGACGATGTACCATCGGGTCGTCGTGCGCGCGTCCTCGATCAGGCTTTCGATGATCTCCGCGCCGACGGACCTCGCCGTTTCGAACCCGAAGGTCGGCGCGTTGTCGGGAAGCGGCAAATCGTTGTCGATCGTTTTCGGAACCGTCGCGACGCCGATGCGCCCGCGCGCTGCCTCGGCAATGCGAGCCGCTCCAAAGGTCGTGTCGTCGCCTCCGATGCAGACGAGATAGCGAACCGAAAGTTCGTCCAGTGCCCGGATGCAGTATGCGAGCGATTCAGGGCTCTTCGCTGGATTGGTTCGCGACGTTCGTAAGATGGAGCCGCCGCTGGTATGGATCGACGATACGTCGTCGATGGATAGCTCGCGCGTAGCCGGGGTCGTGCCGGCCGCCAGATCGCGATAACCGTCGTAGATACCGATGACGCGAAGGCCTCGATTGATCGCTTCGATTGCAGCCGATGCGATGACGCCGTTTATACCGGGTGCCGGGCCGCCGCCTACCAGAATTGCGAGAGTATCGGTCATGAAGTGGGAATCCACAGATACATGGAGCTTTCCTATGAAGCGATATGCTTCGACCTTTTCGGTACGCTCGTGGAGGAAGACGGTCACGCAATAGCCGGGGCTCGCCGCGCGCTACTAAGCGTGCCTCGCCGGCGGTGCGCTATCGTCACGTCGTGCGGATCGCAGTTCGCGCATTCGCTGTTATTGACGGCGCAGCTTCCGGCTCCGCCGATCGTAATCTCGTCGGACGATGTGACGCGCGGAAAACCCGAATCCGACGGATACGTGCTTGCGGCGAAAATGCTTGCCGTCGATCCGTCGGATATCTTGGTTTTTGAAGACAGCCTGCAAGGCATCTCGGCCGCGCGCGCAGCGGGCATGGATGCAATCGGGATACTGAGCGGCCGCGTTTCGTCGTACTTCGTCGATGCTCTTTATGCCGTCGATCGCTTAGACGATGTCCTTTGGAAAACCCAAGGCGACGGCTCTATCGTCGTGCGTATTTAATTAAAGCGTCTTGGGTTTTATTTCAACGGCTTTGACCGAGTCCAGTACCTGAGAATGAAACCGTTTGAAGTTCTCAAAAAACAGTCCGGCGAGCTTGGCCGCCATCGCATCGTAGGCCGCACCATCGCTCCAAACATTTCGCGGATTGAGAACTTCGGCCGGCACGCCGGGCACGCTTTTCGGCACCATCAGACCAAAGAATGGTTCCTCGTCGAATTCCATCGCAATGCGTCCCTCGATCGCCGCATTGACCATCGCGCGAGTGTGCGCGATCGACATGCGCCGTCCGACGCCGTAAGGGCCGCCCGTCCAGCCCGTATTCACGAGCCAGCATTCCACCCGGTGTTCGTCAATTTTCTTGCCCAGAAGGCGCGAATAGGCGGTTGGATGATGGACCATGAACGGCGCGCCGAAACAAGTTGAAAACGTCGCCTGCGGTTCGGTTATGCCGCGTTCGGTGCCGGCTACTTTCGCCGTATATCCGGAGAGAAAATGATACATCGCCTGATCGCGCGAGAGCTTCGCGATGGGAGGCAGCACGCCGAACGCATCGGCGGTAAGCATCACGATCGTCTTCGGATGAGGGCCTTTACTGCCCCGGACGATATTCGGAATGAATTCGAGCGGATACGCGGAGCGCGTGTTCTCGGTCTTTGCGTCGGAATCGACGTCGAGCGTCCTCGTTCGCTCGTCGTAGACGACGTTCTCGAGCACGGTCGAAAAACGATTCGTGGCAGCCCAGATCTCGGGTTCGGCAGTAGGCGAGAGGCGAATGACTTTTGCGTAACAGCCGCCTTCAAAATTAAATACGCCCTTGGAAGACCATCCGTGTTCGTCGTCACCGATCAGTGGGCGATGCGGGTCCGAAGAGAGCGTCGTCTTTCCCGTCCCGGAGAGGCCGAAGAATATGGCTACATCGCCGTCCTTGTTCCCGACGTTCGCCGAACAGTGCATCGGAAGCGTCTCGCGAAGCGGCAACAGGTAATTCATCACCGTGAAGACCGACTTCTTGATCTCGCCCGCATACTTCGTTCCTCCGATTAAAATGATCCGTCTCGCGAAGTTGACAAGTATGAAGGTCGAGCTGCGGACGTTGTCTCGCTGCGGATCCGCCGCAAAAAGCGCCGCATCGACGACGGTAAATTCCGGAGAAAATGCCGGAACCGGCTCCTTTGGAGTGATGAAGAGATGGTGCGCGAAGAGATTGTGCCACGCAAACTCCGTATACACGCGGATCGGAACTTGGAATTCGTCGTCTGCGCCCACGTAGCAGTCCAGCGAGTATACGTCGCGCTTGGCGAGGTACTCGCACACTTTATCAAAGAGCGCGTCGAAGACCGCGGCGTCAACCGGGACGTTCGTTTCGCCCCAGTCGATATGCGTTTCGCTCGAAGGCTCTTTTACGAACGCTTTGTCTTTTGGCGATCGCCCCGTATGCGGGCGCGTATCGACGATAAAACCTCCGTCGCGCCCGAGGACGCCTTCGCCACGGCGTAACGCGTGTTCCATCAGCTCGGGAGCCGTGAGATTCTCCCAAAGATGAGCCGCCTGAAGTTTTTCCGGAGCCGTAAGAATGGTCTGACCTCTCATTAGACGATTGCCGCCGATACTTGGCTTGAGTTTTTCACCCCCGCGTACCGTGCCTGCATGCAGGCCCTCATTGAAGGTGATTCCAATGCAACGCCCATGCCGACGCGCGTTTATTTCGTTGTCGCAGCGCTCTTCGCGCTGCTCGTAACTCCCGCGCGGCCCGCTATGGCGGTGCTGCCGTTTCATTTCGGAAGTTTCCCGAGCGGGACGCTCGACGGAATCACCGACGTTCCGGGCGTGCGCGTCGCCCATGTGACTAAAGTCGAAGGCGAAAATATTCGTACGGGTGCGACCGCGATTATCCCCGATGGCGATCCGTGGAACGACAAAGTCTCCGCGGCGGCACTTGCGTTTAACGGTAACGGTGAAATGACCGGAACCCACTGGGTCAATACGGCGGGCTATCTCGAGGTTCCGATCGTACTGACGAACACGCTCGATGTCGGAGTTGCCGACGACGGTGTCGTCGACTGGATGATCGACCACTATCCGCAAGTCGGACGAATGGACGACGTTCCGCTTCCGGTTGTTGCCGAATGCGACGATCAATTGCTCAACGACATTCAGCGCCGGTCGGTGCGGCAAAGCGACGTCATCGCGATGCTCGATCGCGCGCGTTCCGGAGAGTTCGAGCGCGGAAGCGTCGGTGCGGGCACCGGAATGAAAGCATTCGGCTTCAAAGCCGGAATCGGATCGGCTTCGCGCGTGCTTCCGGCCAGCCTGGGAAGCTATCGCGTCGGCGTACTCGTGAACGATAATACGGGAAGTTCGCGCGACGCGCTTACCATAGTTGGCGTGCCGGTCGGCGAGCGCTTAAAAAGCGAATACCGTATGGTGTATCCCAAGCATGTTTCCGAGACCGACCTGCATGGGCGCATGCTTTCGGGCAGTATCGACATCGTCGTCGCGACCGACGCACCGCTCGACAACCGGCAGCTCCACGCAATAGCGTTGCGCGCGGGATTGGGCATGGCGCGAACCGGTCTCACCTCGGACGTTGGAAGCGGCGATCTCTTCATCGCATTTTCGACCGGTTATGTCTTTCATCGTGCCGGCGACTTCGATATTCACGCTCCGGCTAGAGCCATCGTCGAGGACGATTCCACGCTCAACGCCCTCTATCGCGCGACGGCAGAAGCGACGCAGGCTGCGATTTACGACGCGCTCTTCGAAGCGAAAACGATGACGGGTCAAGGCGGAGCGACCGTGTACGGACTTCCGGACGAGCGCGTTTTGGAGATGCTGCGGACGGCGGACGCAATTGCGCGATGAGTTTTATCGAAACGCACCGCTTGCTGATGCGGACGTGGATACTTCCGGGCGATCTCGAAGCCGCTCGGGGGCTCTTTACCGACGCGGACGCGCAGCGCTTCTATCTGCGCAGAACGATCGCCGACAAGGAGATTTCGTCGTACGTCGAGCGAATTGCGGCCGATGAGGAACGCGAGGGCTTCGGTGTGTGGCCTGCAATAGAAAAGCAATCGCGCAAGCTCGTCGGCGCCTGCGGTTTATCGCGCGTTGCGGACCTGGCCGGAGAAGTCGAAGTCGAGTGGATATTCGCGCCTGACGCTCGCAACAAGGGCTACGCATCCGAAGCCGCGCAAGCCGTTCTCACGTTCGCCTTAGGGCAGCCGAACATCGAGCGCGTCATCGCGCTCGTCGATCCCGAAAACGCACCTTCGATCGCGATCGTAAACCGGCTGGGGATGCGATACGAGCGGATCGTTCGGGCGTATAAACGCGATCTGATGCAGTACGCCGCGACGGGCGCCGCTAAGCGCGCATCGCCGCAATAGCAACGCGCGCCATCGCAAGAGGATCTTTGTTCGCTTCGAAATCGCAGAGCGCCCGGCCGATCTCCTGCGCCATGCCGTTGGTAACGAACCAGGGCGGCTTGGGAAGAAGCGTTGCTCCGTATCCCATAATGCTTCGCGGAAACGGCGCAAAAGGACCGTGGACGACGGACTTCTGCGGCGCCGAAAAGAGAAAGCTATTGTGAACTACGCCGGTTCCGCTGCCAATGTCGTTGCGCGGATGTCCCGGAAAGGCGCCCCACGTTGATTCGCAGAGAAAAAACCAGACTCCGCTCCAGACGTTGACGGCCACGCAGCCGTAGCGCAGGTCTGCGATGGCCTCATCGATAGCGCGCGGAAACTTTTGGATCGTTGCGGGATGGGCGATTATGTTTGCGCCGAGCGTCCCTGACAGCGATTCGTTCGCAAATACGACCGCCTTTCCCAAATACGCTTCGATATCGCCCGGGATCGACGTGACGGCAAGAACGCTGCCGAACGCCTCGGTCGCAAACGCCGGCTCCGATGCGTCGGCGAAGTCTGCCTCAAACCGGGTGCGCGCGACGAATCCGCGCGTATCGGTTCCGTAAGACCGTACCGCGCTGCGGTTTTCGATCAAGCGTGCGGCGCGGGCCGACGCGCCCGGGTAAAATGCCGGCCTGTCTTGCAACCCTTCGAGCACGGTATCGATCTGCTCGCGCAGCTTCGGCGTTCCGTTCCAGTCTTTTGGCAGAACGAGTACCTGCGATGCGATGCAGTTGAATCCGCCGTTATGCATCTTTTGCGTAACGATGTTTTCGGCTTGAAATCGAAAGTCGCCATTACTCCAGGGGCCGGGAACGACGATCGTCGGGCTGACGTTTCCGAGTTCGCTCGTAACCGGTTTGTTCAGCACCGGCTCGTTGCGGGATTTCCGCTCGGCCGCATCTGGACCGTCGCCAAAGACGATGGCATCGTGCGTGGCAGCGCTTCCGGTGATGTGGATTTCATCAATCGCATCGTGGTTGCAAAGGTACTTGCCGATCTCGGCGCCGCCATAGGCGAAGCGCAGGAATCCGTCTTCTACGAGCGGCGCGAGCGCATCTTCGAGAACCGGGCCCAGATACGCATTGACCGGATTCAACTTCAGCATGCAAACGGCACCGCCGGCGACGAGCTTGTAGAGGACGTCGAGAGGCGCGATCGATGAAATATTGCCTGCACCGAGGACGAGCGCGACGCGCGGTGTCTGTGCGGATTGCCGATACCACGTCGCCATCGTTGCCCCGAGTCCGAGCGGTGTAATGTCCGGCTGCATCCACACTTCGGCGCGAATTCCGCCGAGGAGCAGACGGTCGTACAGATTTTGTGGAAACACGTTGACCACGACTTGGCCGTTCGGCCGCTCGCGGATTCGGCGCGAGTCGATGTAGGGTTCCCCGGCGCGCGCGATCTCCTGTAGTGTTGCGATGTACCGGTTGAGCGCGTAGAGGAGCGCCCAAGGACCAGAGATCCATTCCTCGCCGGATAACGGCGTGCCGGCGATTCCCTTCGCTACCGATGCGGTCGTCGCCCAGCACTCCGCTTTACGATACACGCTACGTTTGACGCGAATTAGAAGCGCTGCCTTAGCGGCAGCGCCTAAACGTGCCCAGCGCACCGCGCCGTCCAGGAGTTCGTCGGCCTTCTGGTCGATCGCGGGGGAAGAGAAACGGGCCGCGGACATGCTGTAACGCTCTTCGCTCTCTATGGTAGTATTCCGTGGGAGGTTTGCATGGCCAAAAGAAAGCGTATTCGTCGGCCGGAAATCGTGCCGCCGATCGGTCCGGCGGTAAATCTGCGGCCCGCGGGAGCGCACGACTCACCAAAAACCTACAACCGCAAACGCGAGAAAGCCGCTCTCCGCGAAGAAATCGAGAGCGGCTTTCGCAAATTAAATACTCCTGCCGGTGAAACGAGTTCTTCACGACACTAGGGAGACTGTGATTTAGTCCAGATCGAGGAGCATAGCTCCGAAGTGTGCGCTAGCACATGAGGAGCGTAGCGACGACGAGCTGGGCTAAATCACAGTCTCCCTAACTGATCAGTTCGCGGGCTACTAGGATGTTTCGCGGGTCGATTAAGTGCTTGTTGAGTCCGAGCTTTTCGGGGGGAACGCCGAGCGCGAATGCGACCAGTTGCGGAAGATGGAATGTGGGAAGGTCGGTGCGGCCCCAGCGTGAGGCGGAGTCCTGCTGATAGCCGTCGAGCGCCAAGTGACAGAGCGGGCAGGGAGTGATTACGGCTTCGGCGCCGTGATCTTTTGCCATCCGCATATTTTGTCCGACCATCGATGCGGCGACGTTGTCTTTCTCAAGCTGAATGTGAAAGCCGCAGCAGCGCGTCTTGCCGGCATAATCGATCGCTTCGCCGCCCAACGCCTCGACAACATCTTCGAGTGAGTGCGGATTGCGCGCAGATTCCCAGCCGTTAACATTTTCGGGCCGGATAATGTGGCATCCATAAAACGGTGCGACCTTCAAACCATTGAGCGGTCTTACGACCATCTTACGAAGGTTGTCCAAGCCGATGTCGTCGATGAGCATCCACAAGAGGTGGCGCACCATCACGCCGCCGTTGTATTTGGCACCGAACTTATTGAGAATCGAATTGGCCTGCGCCATCCGGTCTTCGCTCTCGAGTAGTTCCTTGTTGGCGGCGCGCATATGGCCCGTACACGTCGAACAGATCGTTATGACGTCGTCCAAACCGAGGGCTTCGGCTTGCGCGTACGTGCGGGCGTTGAGCACGCGCGCGATGTCGCGATTGACGTCGTTGACCACGGACGCGCCGCAGCACGAGGCGGCGGTAAGTTCGATAAGTTCGATTCCCAGTTTGTCGGCTAAGAGCATCGTCGAATTAAAAAGTTCCTTGCACGATTCTTTGGCGACGCAGCCCGGGAAAAATCCGTAGCGTTTCGTCTCACGCGAACGCGATGCAACGTGGGAATCGAGCGCGCGGTCTTCGGGAAGAGTAGAAGCAGACATTAGCTGACCGGGACCTCCAGGGATTCAAAAATAGTGCGGACTTCGTCCACTTTAGGAATCGGTTTGAGAAACGGCGGAGGCAATTTGCCTTTGGATGCCATCCGCAGCCCGAGCGGAGCGACCTTTAACAGCCCTCTGATGTTGAACTTTCCGACCGTGCCTTGAATGACGTCGGTCTCTGCGAGCATGCCGGTCTGCTTGATCGTCTTGGCGACGACGAGTGCGTGACGAGGCCCACGTTCGTTCATCATTACGCGGTCGCTGACGGCCGCGCGCTTTACGTCGATAATCCGGTCTTGCGGATTGACGTGTTTGGGACAGTACGAGCACGCGTAACAGTGAGCGCATAGCCACAGATAGTCTTCGGAGATCTGTCCGATGCGCTCGCTGCGCTTGTCGTCGCGGACGTCTTCGATGAAGCGGTACGCATAAGCAATTGCCGCCGGTCCGGCAAAGGCCGGATCGACGCTGACGACCGGGCAGAGCGCATAACAGGTCGCGCACATAATGCAGTTCGCTACGTCGACCAGTTTGCGCATGTCCTCCGGCGATACGCGGCGCTCGGTTGCGTGATCGGCATCCTTGCCGGCAGGCTGAAGGTACGGCTTGAGTCGCGCATACTTATCCCAGAAAGGATCCATGTGCACGACGAGATCTTTCATCGGTTGAAAGTTGGGCATGGGATCGACTTTAACCGTGTTGGTTTCGTCCATCACCATGTTGCAGGGCGTCTTGCACGCAAGTCCCGTTATGCCGCCGATGTTCATGGAACACGAACCGCAGATTGCCGAACGGCACGAGCGCCGGAAGCTGATCGAGCCGTCGATCTCCGCCTTCGCATATTCCAGCGCATCGAGCACGGTCGTAGTCTCGGGAATATCGACTTCTATGACATCGCGGTGTGGGATCACGTCCACGGCTTCATCGAACCGGAAAATATCGAGTTTAATCTGTGCCATTATCTAATACGTTCTCACTTGAGGTTCGAATTTTGTGATGGTGACGCCGCGCGAATAGTCTAATCGCGGCGCCCCGTCGGCATCGCGCCACGCCAACGTGTGCTTGATCCAGTTCTCGTCGTCCCGTTCGGGATAGTCGGTACGCGATTGTGCTCCTCGCGATTCCTTGCGCTCGAGCGCTCCTTTGGCGAGGGCGTACGCCGTATCGATCAGAAAATCGGTTTCGAACGTGCCGACGAGATCGGTGTTGAACGTTGCGGACTTGTCCATGACGAAGACGTTGTCGTCGAATTCCTTGCGAACGCGCCCCATCTCGGTTACCGCTTCGGCTAGACCCGCCTCGTCGCGAAAGATAAACGCATTCTTGCTCATCGTTTCATTCATCGCATGCCGGATCTTCGGCGCGCGCAGTCCGCTACGGCGCCCGAGGAGTTCGCGCACGCGCGTTTGCTCGGAATTCAGCGTGCGCTCCGAAGGCTTCGCTGTGCCGCTCTTCTTGATGTACTCAACCGCGTGCTTCGCGGAACGCGCGCCGAAGACGATCGTCTCCAGCAGCGAGTTGCCTCCCAGTCGGTTGGCGCCGTGTACGCTGACGTTTGCGCATTCGCCCGCGGCATAGACGCCGGGAACGCGCGTCGCACCCCACTTGTCGGTTTCGATTCCACCCATCGTGTAATGGGCGCCGGGCAAAATCGGAATCGGTTCGGAGATCGCGTCTTTGCCGGTCGCATCGAGGGCAAGCTCGCGAATTTGCGGAAGCCGTTCCAGAATTTTTTCGCGGCCCAGATGGCGAAGGTCGAGCATCACGCATCCGTTGACGCCGCGGCCTTCGAGAATCTCGGTCCATTCGGCGCGCGAAACGACGTCTCGCGAAGCCAGTTCCCCCTTGTTGGGCGCGTACTTGAACATGAAGCGCTCGCCGTCGGCATTGATCAAATATCCGCCTTCGCCGCGTGCGCCTTCGGTCATCAAGACCCCGTTCTCTTTGAGAGTCGTGGGATGGAACTGCATGAATTCCATATCCATGAGCGGGATGCCGGCCTTGTAGCAGATCGCCATTCCGTCGGCGGTCGAGGCGTAGCCGTTGGTGGTCTTCAAAAACATGCGTCCCGCGCCGCCGGTTGCGAATATCGTCGCTTTGGCCGTTATCAGTTCGAGCTGCCCGTTACGCATGTTGTACGCTACGACACCGCTTCCGATTCCGTCTTCGATTGCGAGTGCGGTGCAAAAGTATTCCTCGTACACTTTGACGCCGAAGCGTTCCAGCTGTTCCCATAGCGTGTGCAGGATGACAAGTCCCGTTACGTCGGCCGAATAGCAGGTTCGCGGCGCTCCCGCGCCTCCAAAGGGCCGCTGCGCGATGCGGCCGTCGGGCAAGCGTGAGAAAATGCATCCGCGATGCTCGAGCCAGATAATCTGTTTAGGGGCGTCTTCGCACATCGCTTCCGCTGCGTCCTGATCGGCGAGATAGTCAGACCCCTTGACGGTGTCGAACGTGTGCGCTTGGGGCGTATCGTCCTCGCGGTTTCCGAGAGCGGCATTGATTCCGCCTTGCGCGGCACCGGAGTGGCTGCGTACGGGATGCATTTTAGAAACGATGGCGACGTCGGCACCGAGTTCGGCGGCTTCCACCGCTGCGCGCATGCCGGCAAGACCGCCACCAATAACGACTACGTCGTGCTCGATCACGTTAGCCTTTCCCGGGATGGGAGGGAGTCTGCTTCTTTATACTATCGAAGGACGGCAGCACCCCACGACAATGGTAGGCTAAGCGGCCTTGCTCGTACGGTAACCGGACCGGCGGACGCGCTAACCGGCGCGCGCGGAGCCGGGGAAGGCATCTTGGTGCTTCTGTCGCTCGCAGAAGCGATATTGATTTTTGCCGCCCTGTTTGGCTTGATAGAGCGCTTCGTCGGCTGCAAAGAATAGCGTCTGGCCTTCGGTGCCGTGTTCCGGGAACATCGCAATTCCAATCGATGCGGCGAGGCCGTTGCGGCGAAGTGCCGACATGATGCGCTCGGCGCCCTTTGTCGTTTGCGTTCGGTCGCTCTGCGCCATGATCAAAACGAATTCGTCGCCCGCGTAACGAGCGAAGATGTCGCCCTTGCGTGCATGACGTCTGAGGACCTGAGCGAAACGCTTGATCGCAAGGTCGCCCAAGCTGTGGCCTCCCGAATCGTTGATTTTCTTGAGATCGTCGAGATCGAGAATGAGGAAAGCAAAGGGAGTATCGTAACGTTCGGCGCTGTGCAGTTCCCGTTCCAGCATATCGGCAAGCGCGCGCCGGTTTGGGATGCCCGTTAGGCTGTCCGTATTTGCCAATCGCTGCGTTTCTTCGGCGAGGCTGCGGGCGTCTTCGTAGAGACGAGCGTTTTCAATTGCAATCGCTGCTTGGGACGCGAAGTCGAGCAAGACGCGCAACTGACTTTCGGTGATCTCGTTTCCGGGTGCGTCGTCGGCATAGAGCACGCCTCGGACTACGTCGCGTGCGACGAGCGGCGCCATGCAGAACGGTCCGCGAGAATCTTCGAGAGGCCGGTTTGGGTCGTCGCCGTCTCCATATGCTAGCTGCAGTTCTCCGAAGGCCACGTCTTGCAGCGTGGAACCTTCCCGGAACTCCTCGGGATCAAGAGAATGAATTACGGTACCGGTTTCATCGCACTCAAGCCGCCGAACGATTGTGTCTCCGTCAATCGCGTCGAAAAGAATGACGCGCTTAAAGTGCAGAGCTTCGGCAACCCCGCGAAGTACCATAGAGAGGATGTCGTTGATTTCCAGGGTGGAGTTGATGGTGGAGAAGACTTGCTGCAGCACGAAAAGTTCCGCGTTCTGTTGGGCGTATTCGTTTCGTTCCGCTTCCAAGAGGACAATGCGGCTGCGAAGCCGCTCTAACTCGGCCAGGAGCCGGGCAGTTGTTTCAGGCCCGGTCGGCATTCCCGAAAAATCGGGGGACAGGTTGGCGCCCATTGTTTAAGGTAACGTCTAGCTTTCGTAATTTCTTTAGGTCTGGAACCGCTTGAGTCAGTTCGTTCATCTCCACGTCCACTCCGAATACTCCCTCCTAGACGGCGCCTGCCGGGTAGAAGGTCTGTGCCGCCGCACAGCCGAGGACGGTTCGACCGCGGTCGCATTGACCGACCACGGCGTCATGTACGGCGCGATGGAGTTCTATTATGCCGCGCGCGACGCTCGATTAACCCCCATTATCGGCTGCGAAGCCTATATCGCGCCTCGCGGCCGTTTCGATCGCAGCGTACGGGATGAAGCGCACGTTACGCTGCTCGCTGCCGACCTAGTTGGTTACAGAAACTTAACCGCACTTATCTCCAAAGGCTTTCTCGAAGGCTACTATTACAAGCCGCGAATCGACCTGGATCTGCTCGCAAAGCACAACGATGGCCTCATCGTCCTTTCCGGCTGCATGTCCGGGCTCGTAGCGGCTCCGCTGCTTAGAAACGATTACGAAACGTCACTGAAAAACGCGAAGACGTACGCAGAAATTTTCGGTGACCGTTTTTACATCGAAGTTATGCGGCATGGAATGCCGGAAGAAGATGCGATCAACCAGGGCCTCATCAAGGTCGCGCGCGAGCTGAACCTGCCGATCGTAGCGACGAACGATTCGCACTATCTCGAGCAGCGCGATGCTCCGGCTCACGACGTGCTGCTCTGCATCGGCACCGGGAAGACGGTGGCGGATACGAGCCGGATGAAGTTTTATTCCGATCAGTTCTACGTAAAGTCGGCGCAAGAGATGCGGGCGTTATGGAGTGACCTTCCCGAAGCGTGCGATAACACGGTGAAGATTGCCGGCCGCATCGATATCAAAATTCCGGAAAAGGTCTTTCATCTTCCGCAATATCCCGTGCCGCAAGCGTCCTCCGACGCGCCCGAGGTCGTGGCGGAAGAGTATCTGCGCGACATTTGCGCGCACGGGCTTATCGAGCGTTATGGTGAAGAGCGCGCTTCCGGCGATGCGGTGTTGCGCGAACGGTTCGAATACGAGATCGGCATCATCAATAAGATGGGGTTCGCGTCGTATTTCCTGATCGTTTGGGACTTCATCAAGTATGCGCGAGACAACGGCATTCCTGTTGGGCCTGGGCGCGGATCGGCCGTCGGCTCGCTGGTTGCGTATTGCTTGAAGATCACCGATTTGGACCCGCTAAAATACAATCTCTTTTTCGAGCGTTTCCTCAATCCCGACCGCATATCAATGCCGGACATCGACACGGATTTCTGCGTCGACCGCCGGGACGAAGTGATCGCGTACGTCACGGAAAAATACGGAAAAGAGCGCGTGGCGCAGATCGTTACGTTCGGCACGATGGCGGCGAGGGCTGCCATTCGCGACGCGGGGCGCGCGCTTGCCGTTCCATTGCCCGAAGTGGACCGCGTGGCGAAGATGATCCCCTCGGGCCCGGGCGGGCTTTCGATTGCAAGCGCACTGGCACAGATCGCGGACTTAAAAGCGCTCTACGCCGAAAATCCGACGATAAAGAAGCTGCTCGATACCGCCAAAGACATCGAGGGCTTGGCGAGAAATGCCGGCACGCATGCGGCTGGCGTCGTTATTTCGGCCGGCCCCATAATGGATTATGCGCCGCTCGTAAAGTTCGGTGACGGCGGCGTCAACACGCAATTCGACATGGTATGGGTCGAAAAAATCGGGTTGCTCAAAATGGATTTTTTGGGGTTACGCAACCTCACGGTTATGAACAGCGCCGTTGAAGAAATCCGGCGAACGGTGGATCCGGCGTTCGACCTCGCGGCAATTGGGGACGACGATGCGCGGACGTTTGAAATGCTCGGGCGCGGTGAGACGATGGGGGTTTTTCAGCTTGAATCGGACGGCATGAAACGAGTCTGCTCGGAATTGAAACCCTCGCGCTTCGAGGATATTATCGCCCTGGTCGCGCTCTACCGGCCCGGACCGATGGACTGGATTCCGCAGTATATCAACAACAAGCACGGTCGTACGAAGCCGACATATCTGCATCCGAAACTCGAGCCGATTCTTTCCGAAACCTACGGCGTGGCCGCCTATCAGGAA
Source organism: Vulcanimicrobiota bacterium (assembly GCA_030854045.1). Classification (GTDB taxonomy): domain Bacteria; phylum Vulcanimicrobiota; class Vulcanimicrobiia; order Vulcanimicrobiales; family Vulcanimicrobiaceae; genus JALYTY01. Next base: position 16,144 of record JALYTY010000005.1, read on the forward strand.
CAGGTCATGCAGATGGCCCGCGATATCGCGGGATTCACGATGGGTGAAGCGGACGAGCTTCGCAAAGTCATGGGGAAGAAGCAAAAAGACAAGATCCCCCTGTACCGTGAGAAATTCGTAGCGGGAGCGATGGAAGTATCCGGCGTCACGCGGGAACTGGCAGATAAAATCTTCCTCTTCATCGAGCCCTTCGCGGGATACGGTTTCAACAAGTCGCATGCCGCTGCATACGGATGGATCGCATATCAAACCGCGTATTTGAAGGCCAACCATCCGCTGCAGTATTTGAGCGCACTGATGACGTCAGTCAAAGACAAGACCGACAAGCTGGTCGAGTACATCGAAGAAGCGAAGAAGATCGGCATCGACGTGCTTCCTCCCGACATCAACGAATCGCTGGTCGATTTCGCGGTGGTCGGCGACCGCATCCGGTTTGGACTGGCTGCCGTCAAAGGGGTTGGTGAGGGCGCGGTGCGCGCCATCATCGACGCCCGAACGAGCGAAGGAAGATTCAGAGATATTTTCGATGCCGCGCAACGGGTCGACACGAAGCAGGTTAATCGACGCGTATTCGAGGCATTGACGAAATGCGGTGCCCTCGACGGCCTTGCGGGTAATCGAGCTCAGAATCTCGGCGCGCTCGACACCGTAATGGAGCTTGCCGCACGAACGACGCGCGACGCGCAACTGGGCCAGGGTTCGCTCTTTAGCGACGTCTCGGTACATGCCGTGTCGCTGGCGCCGAGTTTGCCGAACGTACCGGCTCCCGGCAACCGCGAGAAACTCACTTGGGAGAGGGAAATCTTGGGGATCTTCGTCTCAGGGCATCCGCTTGCCGAAGTGCAGGAGCTGTTGATCCGGCAGGGTGCGACGCCGATCAAAGAGCTGCGCGCGCTCGAGGACGACGGCGCCGTGACCGTGGCCGGTATGGTAACCGCGGTTCGGCGAACCGTGACCAAAGCCGGTGCACAGATGCTGATTGCACAGATCGAAGACACGACCGGAAGCTGCGATGTCGTTGTGTTCTCGAAGATTTATCCGTCCGTCGCGCACCTTTTCAATGCGGACCGGATATTGGTCGTAAAAGGGCGGCTTCGGCTACGCGAGCGCCACGGCGCGACGCCGGGTGAAGAACCGCCGGTAGAGCTCTCGGTGAGCGCGAATGACGTGACCGCATTCGAACCGCCGGCACGCGCTCCGGAACGCAGAACCGTCCAAGGGTGGCACGTTGACGTGCTCTCGCGCGAACAGATCGACCGGCTAGCTGCGGTTCTCGACGAGTGGCCGGGAAACGTTCCTATCGTCATGCATTCGCGCGGACGAGCGCAACGCTTGGCTCGAACGGTTTCACCGAATCCCGCGTTGCGTTCGGAACTGGAGCGTATCTTCGGGCGAGAGAACATCCGCGAGGGAAGCCCGGAGCCGGCATGAAACTCGTGGCGCTCGATCTCGACGGCACGCTGATCGGCCGCGATTTGGTCATTCGTCCGCGGGTGAAGGAGACAATCGCAAAGCTGCGCGAGCGCGGAATCGCCGGATGCATCGTGACGGGGCGCATGTACGCAGCGACGCTGCCGTTTGCGCGCGAATTGGGCTTCGATGCTCCGCTAGTCTGCTATCAGGGCGCTGCGATCGTCGATCCCCAGAGCGACCGCGTACTTCGAGATATTCCGCTCCAACCTGAAACGGTACGCGCGATCGTCGATCTAGCGCAACGCGACGGCGTGCACTTGCAGCTCTATCGCAACGACGAATATTACTGCGAAGCGGCGAATCGCTTCTCGGAACTCTACGCAAGCCTCTCGCGGAAGGAGCCGGTAGTCGTGGCGTCGTTACGCGAAAGCTTTGCATTCAGCCCCGCAACGAAGGCCGTCGTTATCTGCGATCCGCCTCAGGCCGAACGGTACGTCGAGCGCGTGCGGGAAAAACTGGGAGACCTCGCATACGTGACCCGCAGCTATCCCGAATTCATCGAGATCCTCGATCCGAAAGTCGATAAGGGAAACGCGTTACGGTTTATCGCAGCACACTTGGGAATCGAAATGCGCGACATCATGGCCGTGGGGGATTCTTGGAACGACGCACCTCTGCTTGAAGCGGCCGGTATTGGCATCGCAATGGGAAGCGCGCCGCCGGAATTGCGGAGCGTCGCACATGCAGTCGTAGCCGACATTGAAGGCGATGGGGTTGCCGAAGCGATCGAACGGTACGCACTTAATTGAGTTCGCGACGGAGCCCGTGAGCTCGCGACCGAAGCCGCGGCGCAGGCAGCGAACCGCAGTTGCGCGTCTGCGCCCTTTCTGGGTGCTGGGAGTTCTATTTTTTTTCGCGACTGCGGCAACAGGCTATTTTGCCGCAACTTCGTCCGCTTTTAGGCCGCGCGAGATACGAGTGCGGGGTAATCGTATCGTCGCTGCCTCCGAAATTATCGAAAAGGCCGCGATCGCACCGAATCGCAACATGTGGTTGCAGAACGCCTCGGCTATGGCATCTCGCATTGCAAGCATACCATACATCGATACCGTCGTCGTTCATCGCGTACCCCGTGGGACCGTTTCGATCGTCGTTACGGAGCGTGCGCCGTTCGGCGTCGTAGAAACGCGAGATAGCCGCGCACTCGTCGATCGGGATCTGCGTGTCCTCCGAGAAAGCGATAGCAACGAAGCCCTTTTCATGCCTGTGTTGTCGGTTCGAGAAACGCTCGATCTGGCGCCGGGAACTTTCGTGCGCGATCCGCTGCTCAGACGCCTGCGAGACGATGAAGATGCGCTCGCTCGCCGGAACGTACGTCCCGCTGTCCTAACCACGGATCGATTCGGGCAGCTTGTCGTAACGCTGCGCGGCGGCGTGCGTCTGCTGCTTGGCGATGACGAAGACCTCGAAAGCAAACTGCCGCTGATTGTCCCGATTTTAGAGCAGCTCAAGCGCGCCGGAAAGGCCGTCTCCGTGCTGGACCTCCGCGCGCCCGGCACGCCGATCGCGGTCTACAAAAAGTGATCCAGCTGCTAGTGCGCCGATAGGTCGACGTAGACCATAACGCCGCCCTTTATGAGCGAAAGCTTCACCTGGTCGCCGGCTTTTATCTTGCCGAAGTCTACCGAATCGCGCCCGACGGAGAGCGTCGTTTCCTGCCCGTTATCCATCGCGACCGCTATATGCTTTCCGTCGACGACTTTCTGAACCTTGACCGTGTAGGTGCCGTCCGGAATGAGGGACGCATCGACCGAATTCGCTGCCATGGCGATCGAGGGAGCGGCACAGACGGCTGCCAAGGTCAACATACTGAGTGTTTTTTGCATGGTAGCTCCTAAAATGAAGTTTTCACGATGATAGCGCAAGGGCGCTTGGGTCTTCCAGGGCATTTCGCACTGATTTAAGCGCGTCGAGCGAAGATTTTCGTGCCGTCTGAAACTGGGCGGTTAGCTCCCGAAGCATGCTTGCTTCGGAATGAACCTGATCGGCGCTCGCCGCCATTCCGGTTACGGCGCCGGCATTTTTATCACCAAGGTCGCTCGACTGACCGATACGCTGGCCGAGGTTTTCAATCGCCGTTTGCTGCTCCGTTGAGGCTCGCGCCACTTGAGCGGTGCGATTTTCGATTTCGGAGACGCTTTCGAGAATTTGATTGGAGGTAATGGCCTGTTCGCGCATCGTCGCCGCCGCTTCGTGCGTCATCGCCCCCATCTGTTCGCTTGCCTTAGCGAGTTCTTCGGACGATCGGGCCTGCTCCGTCGTCGCGACGCTTATCTCGCTCACCAGCTGCGCCACTTCGGTCACTCGCGTGCTGATCGCTTCGATCATCGATGTGACGTTGCGCGCGGACTCAGCGTTACTTTGCACGAGGTTGTTCGCGCGCGCGGTCCGTTCGAGCACCGCGGAAGTGCGCCGTTGGATGTCGACTACAAGCTTACCGATCTGCTTGGTCGAACTTGCAGAGTTCTCGGCGAGTTTTCGTACTTCGTCCGCGACGACTGCGAAGCCGCGACCGTGTTCGCCGGCGCGCGCCGCTTCGATTGCGGCGTTGAGCGCCAGGAGGTTCGTCTGATCGGCGATCTCTTCGATCAAGCCTAAAATTTCCCCGATCTGCCGCGAAGCGCCATCAAGGCTCTGCATTTCGGTTACGACGTCCGCAACGGTATCGCTGATGGAGCCCATGCCTTTGGAAAGTGCGAGGACTTCGTTTCGACCGGAGCGCACTTGCTGATCCGTAACGTTGGATTCGGAGCGAACGCGATCGGCATTCCCAGCGACTTGAACGATCGAAGCGGACATTTCTTGCGTGTTCGCGACGGCCTGTTCGACGACGGTTGCGAGGTTCAAGAGGTTTTGATCCATCTCTTGAATCGACGCCGTCATCTCCGCTACGGAGCTGGATATATCGGAAACGCGGCGTGCTACGGCTTCGGCGTTGTCTGCAACGGTGCCGGCCGTCCCCGAAAGATCGGCGGAATATGCGAGCGCTTCGGCGAGCGCGGCGAGTTCTTCTTTGACCCGCGCGTCGACTTGTACGACGATCGCGTTGCTCGCTTCGGCGGCGGATTGAACGGTCAGCGATGCCCGTTGGATCTTTACGATCGTACTTCCGAGGCGATCGGAGAAGCCGTCGATCGTTTGACCGAGACGCCCCAAAATATCGCTTCCATGCCATTCGATGCGATTGGATAAGTCGCCGCTTCCCATCGCTTCAAAGACTTCGACGCACCGGCCGACGCTGCGCAACACGATGCGGCGCAGCCATAGCGAGATGAGAAAAGCAAGTATGCTTGCAACGAGTACCCCCGCAATAAGCGCCGCAATGCCGACGGTCCGGGCTTGCAGCAGCTTCTCGAAGCGCGTGTTTGCAAGCGCGTTCAAAGCATCGAGCATTGCTTGTCCGTCGGTGCTCTGCCGCGTGTAAGCGACTCCCGACGGGCCATTAATCTGAGCTAACGCTTCGGCGCGCTTTCCTTCGGAGAGAAGACTTACCGCCGAGAGTGCTTGGAAATCGTAGGCGCTGGCGCCGGTTCCGAACGCGTCGACAAGGCGGCCGATCTGTTTTGCGATTTCGTCGGGGTTTTTCCGGCATTGCGAGGCGCCGATGTCGGAATCCGACGCGGTCTTTACCGGCGGACAGAATATATCCGTCATAGCACGGGCGTCGCTTGGAAACTGCTTCACAAGCGTTTTAGCAAGGTTCGACTGCGCCGCCGACTGCGCGTTATCTTTGCTAGCGGCGGCTTCGAGCGTCGCTGAGCGCAAGCTATCCGCGTCGGCAGCGACTTTCGCATACGCGAGCTGTCCCGCGATTACGCGCCGGTCCAAAACCTGCGCTTGTTTCACAATGCCGTTCATGGCGAAGAGCATAACCGGCACGATTGAAACCATGACGAAGATCACGAGGCCGAAAGCCAGCGTCAGACCGCGTTCTAAACTCGTTCGGCTTCCTGTCATACCATGGGTACATCGGCCATCGCTCTACGGGATTTAGCCGGCGCCGAAACGATCGCGCTGCTGCGGCACATCGCCGCGGTTCGCTTAGAACAGGGGTCGCGGCGGGTAGATTTCACTCGTGGAAAGTACGGCGTCCGAGCGATCGAGGCAACTTTGCGCGTTCGTCGACGCGTTGCCGACGCCGACTGTGGTGGCGCTGGACGCGGCAGGAACCGCTTCGTATTTCAATACCCCGATGCAGCGGCTCTTAAATGTCGTGCGATCCCGCCGCATCGTCAACATTCATGCTGCCGCCGTAAAGCTTCGGCGCGACGGCCGCGCGCTGGAAGCACTTGAAACGCCGCTTTACCGGGCGCTGCGCGGTGAGATCGTTGAAGCCGAAGCGTTCGACTTCGAACTTCCCGCCGGTAAAAAGATCTCGACCGTTGCTTTCGCCGCGCCGTTGCGGGAGACGGACGGCTCGATTTACGGCGCTATTGCAACGTTCTTGGATCTCGACAAACTGGAGACGGTGGAACGGCGAAGCGCCGCTCGCTTGATTTATCTCGTGGAAGCAGGGCAGGCGCTCTCGGGGTCGCTGAGCGGCGAAACGATTTTCTCGTCGCTGTGCCCCGTGTTGCTACCGAATCTCGGCGATTTTTTTCTCATGATGCTGGTGAACTCGGAAAACCGACCATCCGTTGTGGCGATGAAACACGCGGATCCGGTAAAAAATGAGGCGATCACGCGTCTTACGACGAAACTGGAGCTGGCGCCGCAAAGCTTCCGCACCCCCATGCGCGTTTTGAGCAGCGGCCGCGCCGAAATGATCGCGGACATGCGTACCCTGTTGGAACGAAACGACGTGCGCGATCGCTATCGTGAATTCGTCCGCGCGCTTCTGGAAACCGGCGGCCTGCGCGCGTGCGTGGCCGTTCCGATGAAGAACCACAACGAAGTCGTCGGCGCGATCGTCCTATGCACGTCAGGCAGCTATCAATACGAAGATCTCACGCTGCTCGAAGAGATCGGGCGGCGTGCCGCGGCGGCATGGCAAAACGCGAATCTCTTCGCGCATCACGAGTATGCTTCCAACGCGCTGCAGGAGGCGCTGCTTCCCGCGAAGCTGCCGAACTCGCAGAACGTTGCCTTCGATGCCGTCTACGAACCTGGAGACGACCGCGCCCTGATCGGCGGCGACTGGTACGACGCCTTCGATCTGCCAGACGGGAAAATTGTCGTCTCGATCGGGGACGTGACCGGGCGGGGAGCAACGGCAGCCGCGCTCATGGGGAAGGTGCGGCAGACGATATCCGGGCTCTCGTATTACGAAACGGATCCCGTCAAACTGCTCGACGTTGCCGAGATGGCCGTTATGCGCACCCGGCCTGACTCCGTCATAACGGCATTGGCCGGCGTACTCGATCCTGCCGGAGGGGATTTCACGTTCGCAACTGCAGGCCATCCGTTGCCGTTCCTGCGTCGCGCCGACGGAAGGGTCTTTATGCTGCCGTGCCACGGCTTACCGATCGGTTTGCGTGCATACGACGGGGACCGCTCCTCCGTCACGCTACGCCTTTTTTCCGGCGATGCGCTTTTGCTCTATACGGATGGACTCACCGAGGTTGCTCACGATCCCGTCGCGGGGGAAGCGCACGTGCGAGAAGCGCTGGAGCGAATGCCGCCGGAGCGCTCGGATGGCGCGCGCTACATCAAAGAGATGATCCTAGCCGACGGAAGCCGGGACGATGTTGCGATGCTATGGGTCTGTTACACGGGCGCGCGTGACCGTGCAATGCCTACTCCGGCGCCGCTCGCGATCAAATTCAATTCGCGAGATGCGCGAATGGCGCACGACGTTCGCGAACTCTTGACGCAATTTCTCAAAGCCTATGGCGAGGAGACCGCAGATTATACGTCTGCGGAGCTCGTAATCGGAGAGCTGCTCGGCAATGCCGTTCGCCACGCCAGCGGTCCCATTGAGATCGAGCTGAGATGGACGCAGGGGTATGCGGAGTTGACGATGAGAGACTCCGGCAGCGCGTACGACCCAGGCCTTGCATATCCGGAGGATCCGTGGGTTGAAACCGGTCGCGGGCTCTTCATCGTGGGACTGCTCGCAAGGGCGTTTCACGTAGCGCGCGCATATGGCGTGAACGAGACGCGCGCGGAACTCGACGTCGCGCTCGCTGCGTAGAACGTCCCCCGGCAAACCTCTATAGCTAGTAGGGATTCCGCTGCGTGAACCCAATATGTAGCGTTTAACGTTTGCCGGGGAGGATGGGTAGTCAGCGGATGAAGCACGAGACCGTTTGCGGGCTCGATATCGGTACGACCAAGACGTGCGCGGTCGTCGCCGTTGATGGCCCGAACGGCCTTGAGATCGTGGGCGTGGGGGAAGCTCCGTCTCTCGGGATGCGCAAGGGCGTTGTGGTGGACCTCGAAGAGACGATTAAATCGATCGAGGCTGCCACCGAGCGCGCCGAGCGGATGGCCGGCGTCCACATCGGCGACGTGTTCGTCGGAATCACCGGCGATCACATCCGAAGTACGAACAATCGCGCCGTCGTTGCAACGACGAACGACGACCGGGAAGTCGCGCACAGCGACGTGCGCCGCGTCATCGACGCGAGCAAGATCATCAATCTTCCAGCCGACAGGCAGATCATTCACGCCCTTCCCCGGTTTTTCACGGTCGACGGTCAAGACGGCGTCGAAGACCCCATTGGAATGGCAGGCGGCCGTCTCGAAGTCGACACGCACATTATCACCGGCGGCACGACGTTTATTACGAACGTTCTCAAGTGCGTGCATCGTGCCGGACTCGAAGCTGCGGGCTTGGTGTTCGAACCGCTCGCGAGTTCGGCTGCGTCGTTGTTTGAAGAAGAGAAGCAAGTCGGCGTAGTTCTGCTCGACATAGGCGGGGGAACCACCGATATTGCCGTGTACTCTCTGGGCAGCGCGATGTATACGGCGACGATTCCGATCGGCGGCAACATTCTTACTAACGACGTTTCGCTTGGCTTAAAAACATCGCTTGCAGAAGCGGAAGTAGTCAAAAAACAGTTTGGCGCGAGCGGCAACGGCGACAAAACACTGCGCGTTCGAACGCTCGACGGGCGAACGAGCAAAGACTTTACGACCGAGCAAGTGCGCCAGATCATCGTGCCGCGCGTTCTGGAAACGCTGCGCATGGCAAAACAAAAGATCGTCGAGAACGTTCCGCGCGATCTCGTTCTGGGCGAGGTCGTGCTCACGGGCGGCGGCGCGTCGCTTCCAGGAATCGCTGCCGTCGCCGAGGATATCTTCGGCCTTCCCGCGCGAGTGGGAACACCGCAATCGATCGGCGGTCTCACCGCGTCGATTGCCCTTCCGCAATATTCTACGGCGGTCGGGCTCGTGATGTTCGGCGCAACGGGAGAGATCGAAGCGGGGAACGGGGTTCGGCGGCCCGGCGCGCCGCTGCTTGCACGGCTGCGAAGCTGGTTCGCGGACTTGTGGAATTGAGATTTGAAGCCTCAGCGCGATTCAAAACAACAGCACCTTTCATTTATTGAGGAGACGACCGACATGGCAGACGCACGGCGCTTTCAACCCGACCACACTGCGGCGATCAAAGTAATTGGAGTCGGCGGCGGAGGCTGCAACGCCGTCAATCGCATGATGGAAGCCGGCTTGAACGGAGTGGATTTTTTCGCGGTAAACTCCGACGTACAAGCGCTTCGCAACTCGCATACGGAGCACACCGTTCACATCGGTAACGGCATGACGCGTGGACTGGGCGCCGGAGCTAACCCGGCGCTCGGACGAGAAGCCGCCGAAGAATCCCGCGAGGATTTGAGTTTGGTTCTAGACGGGGCCGACTTGGTATTCATAACGGCCGGTATGGGCGGCGGGACCGGAACCGGCGCAGCGCCGGTCATCGCCGAACTCGCGCGCGAATCCGGCGCGCTTACCATTGCCGTCGTTACGAAGCCCTTTGCCTTCGAAGGGCGCAAGCGTATGCAAACGGCCGAAACGGGCATCGCGGAGCTGGAGAGCAAAGTCGATACGCTCATCACAATTCCCAACGAGCGCATCTTGCAGGTAATTGAAAAACGTACGCCGCTCAACGAGGCGTTCGCCTATGCCGACGACGTGCTTCGTCAAGGAATCCAAGGGATCAGCGACTTGATTACGCAGCCCGGTCTAATCAATCTCGACTTCGCGGACGTGAAGACCATTATGACCGATGCCGGCTCCGCCATGATGGGCATCGGCGAAGGCTCGGGCGAACACCGCGCCGCCGATGCAGCGCAGAAAGCCATCGCTTCGCCGTTGCTGGAAACGACGATCGAAGGCGCGCGCGGCGTTATTTTCAATATCACCGGCGGCCCCGACATGGCGATGTACGAAGTCAACGAAGCGGCCGAGATGATCAGCCGTGCCGTCGACTCCGACGCGCAGATTATCTTCGGCGCCTCAATCGATCCCAGTATGAACGGAAAAGTCCGCGTTACCGTGCTGGCGGCCGGCTTCGGGTCAATGCGTACCCATCGTTCGTCAATTACCGGCACTACGGCGTTTGATTCCGGTAAATTTGATTCCGTTTCGCCGGTGAACATGGACGACATCGAGGTTCCGGCATTCCTGCGCTATCGCGGCTAAAGCCGGTAATGGGCTTTTCGTGCCGGACGCTTCTCGATTCGATCAGCCCTGCGGGGGTCCGTCTCACGACGATGGAGGTGACGTTCCCCCGTTTCGTCCTCGCCGAATTCAACACGCATCGCGCCTTCTCGCGCAACAGCGCGAGTTCGCGCGCCATTCCTACCGCCAAACTGATCGAACGCGTCCGAACCGAGCCTGCGATGCCGGTTGAATGGGGACGCAACAAGAAAGGCATGTCGTCGGAAGAACTTCTTGACGATACGGCGCGAGAGGAAGCGGTCGCAACATGGCTGACCGCTCGTGATGAAGCCGTTACGCACGCGCTGAAACTCGGCGAACTCAACGTGCACAAACAGACCGCGAATCGCGTCCTCGAGCCGTTTCTATGGCACACCGTTATCGTCACGGCTACGGAGTGGAAGAACTTCTTTATGCTGCGGAGTTCCGCAAGCGCGCAGCCCGAGATTCGGGTCGCTTCCGACTTGATGCGCGACGCTTACTATGCGGGAATTCCAACGACCGTTTTAATGGGCCAATGGCATCTGCCGCTCGTACAGGACGACGAACGCCGCCTGCCCCTCGAGGATCAAAAGAAAATCAGCGTGGCGCGGTGTGCGCGCGTGTCGTATCTGACGCACGACGGAACGCGCAATGTCCGCGCCGACATGGATTTATTCGAGCGATTGAAAGAGGATCGGCACGTAAGCCCTTTCGAACACGTCGCGACGCCGTCGGGAGACGAAGCGTTCTACGCAAATTTCCGTGGCTGGATCCAGATGCGCCGCGAGATAGAATCGCCTTAGCCGACGTCGCTGGAACTTTAGTCGAAACGATTTCGCTGTAATCAAGGGAAATGTTTTCCAACATTCGCTCTATCGTGAAACTGCGGCAATAATCTTAGACGCTTGTTTGCCCCACGATTCGATTGTTCGCTTTTCGTTTACTACGAGTGAAGAAACCAACGGAACTGAACAGCCGTACAGCGCTCGATGAAGTGCCCGCACAGCTTCCAAACGAGACATTAAAAAATCTGCCCTGTATTGTTGCTCCAAGATTGTCGATAGGCGATATCAGGATTAAACAGGATGCTGAAACCCGCGCGAGCGTTTTTTAGCACCCTGTGAACAAATGCAGGTTTTTCTGCATGTATCCAATTGACGTAACGCGGGGTTTGTGTGGCTCTTTCAGCCGGACTTCGAGATGCTATTCTCGAGGACGAGTTTTCTTATCCATCTTCGGAAGCAGTAGCTTGTATACCGCCGGCATTCGCGGCGGCCTTTGACGTGCTGCCCTTTCGTCTTTTTGAAGGCGAACTGCACGTTATCGTTACAAATCAAGACGATGAAAGTTTGCTAAATCGCATCCGTGCGGTGAGCGGAATGCGGGTTCGTGCCAGCTCGGCCACTCGCGAGTGGATTCGCAGCTGCTTGAAGATTGCTTACAGCGACGAGGCGATTGAGCCGGCCGGCACATTCCAAAGAGGAGACGCACCGCCCGCGATTCGCGCGATCGACGATCTCCACGACGCTGCGGTTTCTTCGGGCGCGTCGGACATACACATCGAGCCGACGGGCGATGGGGGGCGAGTACGGTACCGGATCGACGGCATGTTGCATGAAGTTCGCCGTTTGCCGGCTCCGATGTTGGCGCAGATCGTATCGCGCGTTAAGCTGCTCGCCGGCATGGACATCGCCGATAAACGGCAGCCGCAGGATGGGCGATATCATGTCGATGCGGCAGGCAAGTCCATCGATGCGCGCGTCTCGTCAATGCCGACGATCGGCGGTGAAAAAGTGGTGATTCGTCTGCTGGACATGCACGCAAGCATCCCGACTCTGGAACGTCTGGGAATTGCTCCGGATATGCTCGAGCGTTATCGGGCTCGCATTCACGCCCCGCATGGATTCGTCGTCGTTTGCGGTCCTACCGGAAGCGGGAAAACGACGACCCTCTACGCGTCGTTGAACGAACGGAACGTCGAAGGGCAGCACATCTGTACGGTGGAGGATCCCGTTGAAGCGCGCCTTCCCGGTGTTGCGCAAGTCCAGGTGCATCCACGAGCCGGCCTGACGTTTGCGAGCGCACTGCGGTCGTTCTTGCGGCAAGATCCGAACGTAATTATGGTCGGTGAGATGCGGGACTCCGAGACCGCAAGCGTTGCGATATCGGCCGCCCTCTCGGGGCAACTCGTCGTCGCGAGCATTCATGCGAGCGATGCTCCGCGTACGGTCGACCGGCTCGTAGAGCTGGGTTTGAAGCGCCACGCAATTGCCGCAGGCCTCTCCGGCGTCGTCGCCCAGCGTCTCGTGCGCGAACTCTGCGAGCATTGCCGCCTTCCAGTAACAATCGCCGCCGCTGACGCCGAAGATCTACGTCTCGGTCGCTCGGCGAGCGTCTACGAGGCTAGGGGATGCGAACGCTGCAACGGCTCCGGATATCGCGGGCGGATCGGCATCTTCGAATTTCTCGCCGTAACGAACGGCGTTCGGGCTGCAATTGCCACCGGAGAGTCATCCGTTTCACTCGCAGAGATGGCCGCCGCCGATGGTTATGAGCCGATGGTTTCCGATGGTATTCGCTGCGTGCTCCACGGGCGGACCAGCATCGAAGAGCTTCGCCGGGTGCTCTCGATCGGGGCGGTATCGTGAACGATGCACTTGCGAGCGTCATACTCGTGGACATTCTTCATGTGGCGCGTCTGCGCGATGCTTCGGATATCCATCTCGCGCCCGATGAAGGCCCGACGATACGCGCCGCCGGACGGCTGGAGTCGCTCGGTGGTGCGCCGCTGACCGAAAAACAGGTATCGGAGATTGCGGCCTCGCTCGTGGGCGATACGGAGTTTCGGCGCGTTCTTGAGGGCGAGGATGTGTCGACGACATGGCTTGATGACGCGGATCGCGTCGTGCGCGTCCACGCGTTCCGTGCTCGCGGCGGCGTATCGGTAGCGCTACGTTTACTGGACCGTCGCCCTCCGTCGCTCGAAGAGCTGGGTTTTCCAACCTCCGTCGCGCGCTTCGCCCAATTGGATCGCGGTTTAGTTATCTTCGCGGGGCCGACCGGATCGGGAAAATCAACATCGCTTGCCGCCTTCATCGACCGTATCAACTCCGCGTCCGCGCGCCGTATTCTCACCCTTGAAGATCCAATCGAATACCGACACGAGAGCAAGCGGTCGATGATCGTGCAACGCGAGATAGGCACGCATTCGCGAGGGTTCGAGAGTGCAATTCTTGGCGCTTTGCGATCGGATCCCGACGTAATCGTAGTTGGCGAGATGCGGGACGCAGCGACGATCCGTTCGGTTTTAACCGCTGCTGAGACCGGCCACCTGGTACTCGCAACGTTACACACGGGAGATGCAGTTCAGACGATCGATCGTATCGTCGATGCGTTTTCCGGGCCGGAACAAGCGCAGGTACGAGCCCAACTCGCGCAAGTCCTAAGCGGCGTTGTCTGTCAGCGCTTGGTCAAGCGCGATCGTGCGCCGGGCCGGCGTCTTGCGGCGGAAGTGCTGCTCGCAAACGATCCGGTTCGCGCGCTGATTCGCGAATCGCGCACGCATCAGCTTCGAAACGTTATCCTTACCGGCCGCCAATCCGGCATGCAGACGTTGGAACATCACCTAAGCGAGCTCCTTGCATCCAACGAGATTGCGCTGGACGAGGCGCTTCGTATAGCCGCGCGGCCCGACGAACTTCGGATCGCCGAACGCGTCTCTGCGTCATGAGCAGCGTGTATGTCTACACGGCGCGCTCGGCAGAGGGCGCGCCGGTAACCGGGTCGATCTCGGCGCAGAGTGCAGACGACGCGCTCGCACATCTGCGCACGAGGTCGCTTTTCGTAACGGCTCTGCAAAGCAGTGAGTCGCGCGGTGGGGCGCTGCTTTCGGTGATGTCGGCATTCTCGACGAGCCAATCTGCGAAGGTTGCATTCTTCCGATCGTTCGCTACGCTTATCGGGTCCGGCGTTCCGATGCGCCGTGCACTGCTGGTAACCGTCGAGGAATGCCGGAGTGCGCGCCTCGCAGAGGCCTTGCGTTCCATCATTGCCGACATTGAAAGCGGGGCATCGCTGTCGGGATCGATGGCGCGACGGCCGAGAGATTTTTCTCCGTTGTTCGTCGCTATGATCAAAGCCGGTGAGATCGGCGGTGCGCTGGCCGACGTTCTCGAGCGGCTTGCAGAGCTAATGGAACGAGATCGCGCGCTGCGAAAACGGGTCGCGGCCGCTCTGGCCTATCCATCGATCGTTTCGTTGACCGCAGCCGGCCTCGTGGTGTTCTTGCTGGCAAACACCGTGCCCGCATTTGCGGCAATGTTCGATGAAATGCACGTAACGCTACCGCTAACGACACGAATTTTCATCGCAATCGGTGAAGCCGCGAAATCACCCGTCGTTATACTTGGCATGCTTGTCGTGCCGATAGCGGGATATTGTTGCCTGCGCAGCGCGGCTCGAAACGTGCGATTCGCCGAAGGCCTCGACCGGCTCAAACTTGCGTTGCCGCTTTTCGGAGCGATCGTCCGTAAATCGACGGTCGCGCGTTTCGCTCGTACCCTTTCGACCCTGCTTCGGTCGGGTGTCTCGCTTACCACGTCGCTGGAGGCATCGGGCGACGCGGTCGATAGCGCGGTCTACGCGCGGTGCGTAAAAGCTTTGGGAGAGTCGCTTAAGGGCGGCGATCCGCTTACCGTGCCTCTCGAGCGAAGCCGGCTATTCGATCCGCTATTTCTTCAACTGGTGCGTGTAGGCGAAGAAACCGGGCAATTGGACTCGATGCTTTTACGCGTTGCAAACTACTACGAACTCGACGTCGAGACAGCGGTTACGACGCTCGGAACCGTTCTCGAACCGCTGCTCATCATCGCTTTAGGCGCGATCGTCGGAACGATCGTCGCATCGGTACTCATTCCTCTTTATTCCGTCATTGGGAGCATCAAATGACCGACGAAGTCGCTCGCCGTGAGCAAAACATCGAAATCCATTGGTATCTTTGCGCAAGAGCCGCGAGAAAGTTCCTCCGCCGCGGCGTCGACCGTGCTGACCTCGAACAAGTCGCGGCAATAGGCCTCATTAAAGCCGTCGACCGTTACGATCCCTCGACCGGGACGCCTTTCGAGGCATACGCCTGGGTATTCATTCTAGGCGAACTGATGCATTATGTGCGCGACACCGAGCGCATACTTCGAGTACCGCGCCGGCTGCGTGAGTTGGAACGCCGGTGGGTCGTTGCGGAGAGAGAACTTTTGTGCCTGCTCGGGCGCGAACCGAGCGATGGTGAGATCGCCTCGTACGTGGGAGCGCGAGTCGACGAACAAACGGAAGTGCGCAAGTATCGCAACGCCAGAACCGTCCTCTCCATGGATTCACTGCAGCCCGGCGAGTATTGCGCGCCTTCATATACGATCGACAATCAGCTTGATCGTCTCGTGCTCGATGAAGGCCTCGCGCATCTCTCAACGCTGGAGCGCGAGATTATAAAAGACATATACGAACGAGATAGGCCCGTATCTCAAATTGCAGCGCGGCTGGGTTATTCACGCCGCCACGTAACGCGGCTGCATCGCGGCGCATTGAAAAAACTGTTTCCATACGCGCGTCCTCAGATCGCTTAATCCGGGAACTTCTTTTTACAGGTAACGAAAGGCAAGAACGAACATGAGAAAAGAAAGCGAACGCGGATTCACGCTCATCGAGATGATGATCGTCGTTGCAATCATCGCGATACTGGTTGCGATTCTCGTACCGAATTTCATTCGGGCGCGCGCGCAGGCTCAGACGGCCGCGTGCGAGGCAAACCTCAAAGAAATTGCGACGGTTCTGGAGTTGTATCAAACCGACCATCAAGCCTATCCGAGCGGAAACAATACGGTGGTCGACACCTCCGATCCGGATCTCGCGCCGTATTTAAAGCAAAAGCCCATCGATCCGGTCGCGCCCGCGGGCTCGTATGAATTCACCGTCGTCAACGGAGGAACCGGGAACGCATCGTATACGATCACGTGCCCCGGCGCCCATGATCCCGGCACGATGGCTGCAATCGGTGGAACGCCTGGAACGGCGCACATTCAGTACTCGTCGTCAACCGGTTTTTCGGCGGTCGCTGGACAGTAAGATGGACGTCATACAGACGACATTGAACGGCGCGGCGTACGGCTCTACCTGGGCGCCTGCAGCGGCCTTCGTCTCCGGCATCGTTACGAGCATCGGTCCCTGTGTAGCGCCGCGATTTATCGCCGTCATCGCAATAGCAGGCGAAGCTCGGATGAAGGATCGTTGGTTGCGCATCGGTGCCTTCATCGCGGGGCTCGTCGCTTCGTCGATCGGGACGGCGCTTTCTCTTTCGTTATTGCTGCGTCTAGAACGCAATTCGACCTCGATCTATTGCGTGCTTGCAGTTGTTCTTGCGGCGTGCGGTCTCCGAGTGCTGCTTAGCGCGAATGAATCAGCATGCGAAGGGCACGCTGCGTGGCGCCCGAGTTCGATCGGCGGCGCTCTCCTATTGGGAGGCTCTTTCGGTATGCTGGTCTCACCGTGCTGTACGCCGATCTTCGTCGCGTTGGCTGCTGTCGGCTCGGCAGCGAACGGCGCGTATTTTTGCGTGCTGCTCGTACTATCGTTTGCGTTGGGACATGCAATGCCGTTGCTCGCCGCTGCCTGCGGCGGCCAAAACATTCGCCATAGCTTCGAACGAACGTACGCGCGCGTGCCGATTGCCGTGGTCAGCGGTTCGCTGATGCTCGGGATCGCCGCATACTATGCGGTGCTCGCATGAAACGCTATCGTCGGCTCGCAATTGCCGCAGTCGCGCTAACAATTTCAGCCGCTCTTCTGCGCCCGCAAATATCGAGTGCGCTCGTCATTCGAGGCGACGAGTTTGCCTATCGGGGCCAGACGAGCGGTGCGCTGCGTATGTACGAGCGGGCGATTGTCGTCGACCGCGACAATGCGAGCGCCGTTGACCGCCTCGCGTTTACCGGCGCCGTTTCTCACCGGGCAGCACTCGTACGCGAAGCCGTTTCGATTTCATCACGGTATCTCGCCGTGCATCCTGCCGATGCGACGATTTTAAACGATCGAGGTTTGGCCTACCAGATCCTTCGGGACTACCGCTCCGCGGAACGAGACTTCGCCAAAGCGGGAAGCGCTTCACGAGACGCTCGCAATTTCACATTCGCCGGATTTGCCGCAATTCACGCACGCGATATGCTTGGAGCGCGGAAATTTTTTCATGCGGCGCTTGGGATCGATCGTTCGTACGTTCCGGCGCTTCGAGGTTTAGCACGCTTACCATGAATGATTGCATCATCTCCGGCCTTGACTTTACTATCGCGTCGGCGATTTTATGGCCTGCCGCTCTGCGGGCAGAAGCACGCGCCGGCCTTCGCGCAAGCGCGATGGACGGCAGGACTCTGACACTGTTTTTGCTCTCGGGAGCCGTCGCGATCGTTGTCTGCGCGAATGGTACCGGTAGCGCGGTTATTCCGGTGGCTCTCGCGGCTATCTCCGCCTGTGCCGCGACCGACCTCCGGTGTGGATTCGTATTCGATCGCATTACGATCCCCGCCTTAGCGGCGTTGCTCGGATTTGCACTTGTTACCGAATGCGTCCGGCCTGCATTCCTAGGCACGCTCTGCGCGTCCGGAGCGATCGTGTCGCTGTGGGCGCTCTCTCAACGTCGAGGTATCGGGCTGGGTGACGCTAAGCTTGCCGCTATCGTCGGTGCGGCGCTCGGACCATCCCGGTCGCTTGTCGCGCTTGGCCTTGCTTTTATATGCGGTGCTGCCTTCGCGATCGGCGGCCTTATAACCGGACGTTTGAAGCGCGGCGACAGCGTGCGTTTCGCCCCGTATATCGCCGCAGGCACATTATGCAGCCTACTGGCAGGAGGTCTTACGCCATGAAAAATGTGCGAACTCTGCCTTTGGGAATCGACTTTGGAAGTACGCGCGTAAGAATTGCGCTTAGTGAAGCCGCCGGCGACTCGCAGCCGAGAATTTTATCGGTCGTTTCGCGAAATTTAAGCGAATCACCGGCATCGGCAGAGCTGACTGCAGCGCTGCTCGAGGAGATGCTCGACGAACTGGAGGTTCGCGAACGCCGATGCGTGTTGGCACTGCGATCGCCGTCTGCCGCAATCCGGGCTATCCATTTTCCTCGCATGAGCGCGGTAGAGCGAAATCGCGCAGCTCGTTTCGAGGCGCGTCGATTTGCGAATTGGAATCTGGACGAAGAGCCTTCCGACGTGCGCGTTCATCCCATTGACCGCAGTCAAGGGGTCTATGCTGTCGGCGCCGTCAGGCGAGATGCGCTCGATGCGCTTCTGAAGCCCGCGAAACTTGCGCGTTTAAAAGTAATTGCGATAGATCACGATGCGTTCGCGTTGAGGCGCTCGTTCGCGCAGTACGACGGGGTTTTGGACGTGGGTCTGGAGCGCACAGCGCTTCACGCCTACGGAGACGACGGCCCTATGTCGTGGTTAGTCGCATCGGGCGGTGCGGAGATCACTCGCGGTATTGCGCGCGACCTTGCAATCGACTTCGCCGCGGCAGAGAAGCGGAAATGCATTCTAGGGTCGGCGGGTGCAGGCGCGTCGGCATGCCGGGAACTCGTCGCGCACGTTTCACATATCGTCGAGCGGGCGCGCGGAAGAACGCGCCTGTCCCGCATCGCCCTAACCGGAAATGGAGTGCGGCTGCCGGGTCTTCAGGCGCAATTGGCGGCTGCCACTTCAGCGATTATTGAGATGCCCGTGAGCGATCTATTGCGTTCCGATGCGTACCCCGACGATGTCGTTCGCTCGGCGGCGCCCGACTGGACGCTCGCAGCCGCGTTATCCGGATGGACCGTAGCGGCGTGATTCGTTTCAATTACCTGCGCAGTTTCACTGCCATTGCGCAGGCACGCAACATTCCCCGCCACGTTCAAGCGCCTCTCGCGGCGATCGCGGCAACGTTACTCGTCGTTGCGGCGGCGTGGGGAATCGAGGGCTATCGGTTGAGCGGGGCACGCACGATGGAGGCGGTGGCGCAAGCGCGCGTCGAGCGCAGCCGCGCAGAACTAGCGCGCACCGCGTTAGCTCGCGCGGATATCGACTCCATGCTCGCGCTCGACGCTCGGCTTCGCGTGATACGCCGGTCCGGATCTACGCTCGCGCAGCGTCTGGCAGATATTGCCAATCACGTTCCCGACCATACCTCACTCTCTTCTATCGTAGGCAGCGGAGGCGGTATTTCGATTAGCGGACACGCGCAGAGTTTACGGGCCATCAGCGACACGATATCGAGTTTTATGGCTGCGAGAACGGTCGCCGATCCCGCTCTCGTGCGAATGCAGCGCGACGATCTCTCCGGCACGGCGGCGGTGCTTTCGTTCGAAATGCGCGTGGAGGAGCGGCCGTGACAGGAGCGTTCTGCGCGACTCCGCACAGATCGGGTGCCGCGCTTCTTTGGCTCGCAGCATTGCTGGTTGCTATCGGAGGGTACGCGCTCATCGTCGCGCCCGAAGGGCATCTCGTGGGCGATGTTATGGAACATTCGCGCATGCTCTACGATGAAGCCAACATAGACGATCGAAAGATCGCGCGTGGAGCGACGCTCGCGGGAATTCAATCGCGCGTCAAAGGCGATATTCGCCGCCTCGGAGGTGAGACATCGGCCGGTGCATCGACTGCGCTAGCGCTTCGCCGGCTTGAAGTTGAGGCTGCAGAGGAACACGCAGAGATTCGTTCCGTTACCCCGGACCAGAATGCAGCGCCGATGTCGACTCACAAAGCCGCCGATCCATTGATCGGCACGCAATGGGACTTCGTCGTTCGCGCCCATTTCCGGGAAATCGTTGCCCTGCTCTCAAGCGTCTCGCGCCACGATGCGCTGCTCGACGTTCGCGACGTCGAACTCGTGACGGTGGGGGCCAAAACGCAGACCGCCCCGCTATTAGATGCAACCGTACACGCAATGCTGTACCGGCCCCGCTCTCCGGAGGATATCCGTGTTGATTCCGCTTCGCGATAACGATCGACGGCTGTTCGTTGCGCTCTCGCTTGCACTTTCGCTCGGTTCTGCGTCGCTACTTCCGCTAACGGCGCAGTCCGCGCTGGACGACGGCGTTACCGAAACCGCCCTCGCGGCGCCGGTCGTTCCCCGCATTCCTGGCGCGTTGACGTTTCCCGAGATCAAGGTAGCGAGGGATCCGTTCGTCCCGTTGCCGGCCGTTTCGGATGCGCGCGAAAACCTAGCCCCGACTCAAACGGCCGATATCATATTGCCGCCCAATGCCGGGGCAGAACAGATGCCCGGGCTTAGCGTCGCAGGAGAAGCGGGGACGCCGGTAGTGCGGGCAGTCGTGCTCGGGCCGCAATCGCGGGCTTTAATCGAGGACGGCGGCAGCGTGAAAGTCCTCGGAGTCGGCGACGCACTTGGAAACGCAACGATTTCCGCAATCGATTCAACAGGCATCGAACTCTCTACGGGAACGCGCCTTTTACTTACGGAGCAACACCCTTGAAACGCTTAATGTCAATTCTGTTGGTATGGATTCTCTGCTTCGGCGTCGCCGCCGCGCAGCAGCCCTTGATAACGCTCGACGTGCACGACGCCGATATTTCAGACGTAATCGCGTTGCTCGCAGCCGAGTCCGGGACGAACATCGTGCCTGACGGATCTCTAAAATCCGACCGCATAACGCTTCATCTACGCAACGTCCGTTTCGATGAGGCGCTCGATGCTTTGGTAAGCGCTCACGGCCTTCAAGTACGCAAGCAAGGCAACATATTCATCGTTGGCGCGGCCGATACCATGAACCGCCGGTACGATGCGGCGAATACGCCGCTCGGAGCGCAGACGGCCGTTATCGCGCTCCAGCACGCCAAGCCGGACGAAATTTCTAAGGAGATCGGCGATGCATTGCCGGTCGGCACGGTGATCGTCTCGGATAAGCGTACCGGTTCCATTGTCGTTAGCGGCGATGCCGATACGGTCTCCCGCGCGCGCCGCTTAGTGGGTGCGTTGGATGCTCCGGCGGTCGGCACTGAAAATGGCGGTTTGACGAAGACCTACCGCTTGAAATTTGTACGAACCGAAGATGCAATCAAACAGTTGAAGCTGCTGGCACCCGACGGAACCTTTATATCCGCACCGGAACAAAACGCCGTCTTCGTCAGCGGAAATGACGAGCTGCAAAACCAGGCTATGACATTACTCCAGGCAATCGATCGGCCCAGTCCGCAGGTGCTCTTTGAAGTTAAGGTGGCGGACGTCACTCCGCAAAACGACTCGAGCAATTTCGGTCTGGAGTTCGGCGGCGCGGATCTGCAGGGCAATCCGACTGCCGGTTCTACGACATATTCGTTCACGAAAGGCTCCATACCGCTCAACGTTCGTCTAAACGCGCTGATAACGCAGGGACGCGCACAGATACTCGCTACGCCCAAACTGGTGACGCTTAATAACAAAGAAGCCGATCTGCTGATCGGTGAAACGTACCCGATCGTATTTAACACATCGGTGCTCGGCGGCCAAAACGTGCAGTTCGTGGATATCGGCGTGAAGCTCCGCCTCACTCCGACAATCGGACCGGACGGAGTCGTAACTGCGGAGCTTCATCCCGAATATAGCGAATTACTTGGCTTTACTGCCTCGGGTTATCCGATTATTGCCAATCGAAAGATCGATTCGACGCTACGCGTTAATGATTCACAGACGATCGTCCTGGGCGGTCTCATGCGTGATGTCAGCAACGAGACCATCTCAAAGGTTCCTGGTTTAGCCGACATCCCGGTGCTTGGGAAATTCTTTCAGAACAAAAGCGCGAATCACGAACGCGATGAGATCGTCTTTCTGATCACGCCGCACGTCATCTTTCCAAAGGACGAGCCCTCCTCAAAAGCGCCGCAGCGTCGCAGATAGAGCACGAACCGCAGCCCATAGCACCCTCTCTACAAGCGCTAGGAATTGTCCGCGTGGTCCTTTGCGTACGCCGATACCGCGTCGTCAATTGCTTTGGCGAAGTTCCTGTCACTCTCGGTTGCCGTATAGAGCGGAGCCCCGAAACACGTATAGACGTTGAGCGTAAAATCGTAGACGCTATGGCTGCCGAAGCGGCCCGCTTCTTGGCGCAGGATTAGCGTGCCGGATGCTACCGTGTTGTCGCGATCGGTTCCGCAGATCGCGTCGGTCGCTTTAGCAACGTTCGAGGGCGCGAGCGTTGCTAAGCGGGTTTTGAAATGAGCGCCCATAGCGGAGAGTAACGCCGTTGTGCCGGCGGTAACGTCACCGGCCGAAACGTTGCCGCTAATGCGGGCGACGATCGCGCCGCGGCCCGGTTTGACGAACGGCGTCGGCGTGGGCGTCGGCAGCGTGCCGTTCTTAGTCCGTCCTTTGAACAGCGACGAAACGGCTCCGGAGAGGCCGCCGAGCTTTACCGACGCGCCGTTGGTCGATTGCGGTTCGGGTGTCGCCTTGCTTTGCGCTTGCAGTTCCGGGTGGTTGCGGGCATCGAGCGATTGGAGAACGGAATGGAATGTGAGCGCTTCGGATGCTACATCCTGTACCGAATTGATCTCCGTCGTCTGCGCGAAGGCGCTCGTGCCGGTATCGACCGTAACGAGTTGCGCGACAACGGCGGCCGACGTGCCGATCGGCTGGATATAGCCGGCTATGTAGTAATCGGCATGTTGGGCGATTGCGTACTTTTGAAAGTTTGCACGGGGAACGCCTTTGCCTAACGGAAGGACGCGAACGTCTCCCGAGTCGGTGAAAATCTGCGCAAAGATGCTCGCAATGCCTTCGCCGGATTTCGGGTTGAGGTCCTTGGGCGTATCGAAGGGATAGATAAGAACCGAAGGCGTCCCGGAGGATATCGGCGTTGCGGTTATCGCCGGTAACGGGATCGGCTTGGGCGAAGGCGATGGGACGGCCGGCACGGCTGCGATGAACGCAAGGCTCGAACACAGCAAGAAAACACCACTGAGACGACGCACTGCTCTCCTTCGATACGACTACGGGCGCGAATTACGCAACGATACCCGTAACGAACGCGCGCAGCGCTTCGTTCGTATCGTTCGGCCGTTCCACCATGACCAGATGGCCGGCACCCGCGACTATTCTCGCCGTCGCACCCGGGACCCGGTCGGCGATCAACGCGGCAAACCGCGGCGGCGTCATAACGTCTCGTTCGCCCGTGAGCGCGAGCACAGGTAGAGCGATTTCGCTCAATCGTCCTGTTACGTCGAATGAATCGCAGGCATGGAAGTCTCGGGCGGTCTGGGGGGCGCCGACGCGCAACATCTCTGCGACGGCCCAGGCGATGGAGCTTTCGGGCGGCTCGGAAAAAAAGTATCCGGCAAGCATGCGGGCAGCCGATGGAAAATCGGCCGCGATCGCATCGAATATCGCGCGGCCCACCCGTAGTTTCGCTCCCGATCCGAGCAGAGCGATCGCCCGAACGTGCGGATCTCGCCGCAGCGCGAGTTCCAGCGCGATCGCTCCGCCCATGGAGTTTCCGACGATGACTGCGTCGTCTATCGAACGTTCTTCGCACTGCGTCGCAACGGCGTCCGCCATCTCGGCAATCGACGAAGGTTCGCCCGGAATCGTATGGCCGGGAAGCGTTACGGCAAGCGAACCCGGAAATGCGTCGGACTGCGCGGCGAAAACCTCGCCCGTACAGCCGGAACCGTGAACGAATACGAGCGTGGCCATTACCGTTCGCTCGCTGCCGTCTCCGACATTGGGTCGAGCGCGTCCATAACCAGCGGAATGCGTTCTTTTCCGCGGTGCGCGGCCCACGCGGCGCAGAATTCGGCGCCGAAGAAAAAAGTCGAGCCGATAACGTAAAACCAGAGCAGCAGCACGAGCGGAACGGAGAGCGCGCCGTAAATCTGCGCGTAACTGATATGCAGCGTATACTGCGTGAATGCGAATTGAACCACCGGCCATGCGGCCGCTACGACGACCGCTCCAGGCAGGGAAAATGCCCACGACATCCGCCGGTTGGGCAAGAAACGGTAGAGAAAGAACGACGCCAAAAAGACGAGCGCGATCGATAAGATGTACGCGCCGACGTGGGTGAGATTCCGCTGGTCCGGCAGTTTTGCAACCGCCATCGCAATGGACATCACGACGGGCAAACCCATCGCGATAACCAGCACGATCGCCATGATCGGAAGCATGACGATCGAGAGTGCGATGTTGTTAATGAGCGGGCGCCCTTTGGGAACCCCAAGCGCGCGATCCAGCGCGTATGCGAGTCCCATGAAGAGATTCTTCGCCGACCACATGAGAAAGCCCAACGCGATGATGCTTGAGATGCCTCGGCCGTAAATGTACGACCGCAGGTTGGCGGCGACGAATTGATGCAGCGTGGGGCTGAATTCATCGAAAAACCCCAGCACGCGTTCCTGTGCCATCGGATATACGTAGGAAGCGGCCGTTAGGACGAGTACGACGAGAGGAAAGAGCGCAAAGAGAGCGTTGAAGGCGACCGCCTGAGCGAGAAACGCGCAGCCGTCACGCGAAAAGCGCATGCCCGCCTCGCGAAATGTCGAGATTAATCGCGCCATGGGAAGATGCTTTGTCGATTCTTCAAACCGGCGAAGCCGTTTAACATGTTACGCGAAACGGCCTTCAAAACCGAAGCCGTGGAGGCCGCCGGGACGCGGCGATTCGCCGGCCGAACCTCCGGTCCGTGATGGGCCTTGCTTTAGCGGTCGTGACCGTCGTACTCAACGGGTTTCCGGTGCGCGGTTACATCGCAGCAGTGGAGGTCCGGGGGCGCATATTTGCACCCGTTCGACCGTACGTGACGCGGATTGCAGACCGGACGTGGTTTCTCGGCGACAGGTTCGCGATCGAGCGAGACGGACGCACCGTCTACATTCGTCTGCCGGCTCGGCATTGGAATGGATTGGAGCGCACGTACGTTCCGCTCGGCAAGATCGCGCGCGCGTTGCGCATGAGCGTGACGTACGACCGAATATCTCAGACGCTCTGCATCCGCACCGTGGCGCTGCGGCCGGTGGCGTCGCCTTCGCCCTTCGACGGCCGGACGTTGCCGCTCGTCCCAAGCGAAGTATTCACGCCGATACCGGTTCCGACCGTTCGACCCGTTTACATCGGGCCGCCGCTGCCTCGCCGGACGCCCCTGCCGGTAGCCGCTCCAACCGGCCATCCTGCGCCCGACTCGGATATTCGAAGCCGGCGTGCCGGCTTTAGTGCGTGAGGCTCCCTGCGAGCACGAATTCAATCCCGTCGGTCTGTAACTGCGGAATTAACGCTTTCACGGCGGCAAGCGTAGCGGCCCTGGGATGACCGATTGCGATTGCGCTTCCCGTGCGTTTCGCAATTGCTGCAGCCTTGCGCAGTTGCGCTTCCGAATAGTCAACGTTGTTTTCATTGTCCAGAAACACGTCTCGAGCCGCCGTTGGGACGCCCGCATTCGTCGCGGCGGCTTCCGCTACCGACGCAGCGTTGGTTTTGGAGTCGATGAAGAACAGGCTTCCATGTTTTGAAATGTCGCCGATAACGTCGCGCATGACGCGCGGGTCCGCACTCGCTTTGCTGCCCTCGTGGTTGTTCACGCCGCTCGCAAGCGGTACTTGAGCAAGATCGCTTTCGACTTGCGCAGCGATCTGCGCGTCGGTCATCTCCGTCGTAACCTTGCCCGGACCGGGGTTCATTCCGGAGATCGTCTCCATCGGCAAGTGAAGCATAACGCCTTTACCGGCGCCGCTGGCCTCGCGCGCGATAATGCCGCCGTAACGCACATCCGGAAGAACCGAAAGCGTTAACGGGATAGGCAGGGCAACAAAGTCCCGTTCGGTTCCGATCCATTGTCCGCAGTCGTCGATGATGAGCGCGAGCTTGGCAACGGTCGGAGCGCTCGTTGTGACGATTGGCGAGACCACACCCGATGGCGATGCAGCCGGTGCGGCGGCGCCCGAGGCTTCCGCCGATGTGCGCGGCTGCGCGGAGGGTCGCGGAGCTGCGGTGGCTGCCGTGCGCGAAGCGACGGGCGACGAAGCGGGTCGCGACGGACGCCGGTGATGCGGGTGAGGGATCGGGCGAAAGAGCAGCCATCCGACCGATACCGCGACGGCAAGCAGCAGTAGCGAAATCAGCACCGCCCCGGGCGAGCTCCGTTTCCGCCGAGATGGCTTACGTTTTGGCACGCCCTCCTCGTTCGCGTTTCGACCCGTGAGCGGCCTTCGCGTGACCGCTGCGCGCGCACGGCGATAGCGACCCTACGGAGATGTCAGGCGCGCATAGCGGCGCGGACGGCAGGGGCGCCGGTACTAACGAGTGCGTGAAATTTCTGCACCAGCGTTTTGACCTTCGGGATATCGTTGTCGACGATATACGGATTTTCAGGGTTGTGCACGAGAAAATCTTGATGATAGTCTTCCGCGCGGTAGAAGCCCCGTAAGGGTTCCATTTTCGTGACAATCGGCGCGTGAAACACGTGCCGGCGCGTCAGATCGCCGATGTATTGCGCAGCCTGCCGGTGCTGCGATTCACTCGTGTAAAAGATCTCCGATCGATATTGCGTTCCGTCATCGGGTCCCTGGCGGTTGAGTTCCGTCGGATCGTGCGCTACGAGGAAATAGACGTCGAGGAGCTGACGGAACGAAATTACCGACGGATCGTATGATACGTCGACCGATTCTGCGTGCCCGGTCATCCCCGTGCCTACAATCTCATAGTGCGCCGTGGCCGCAGCGCCGCCGGAAAACCCGGCTGTGGTCGCCGTAACTCCGCGGAGCGATTCAAAGACCGCTTGCACGCCCCAGAAGCACCCGCCGGCGAAGACGACGTGCTGGGATGCTGCCTGGGCCGGCTGGGCGGCAAAGAGGGCAAGCGCGATTGCAGCGATTGCGATGATGCGATCTTTCATGTCATTCCATATAACGCCGTGCGGCGCGCGGCGGATGAGCCTAGAGCACGCTGCCGTAACCGGGTAACGAATTCGTTCCGCAAAGCGTTGTTACACGTTAGCATATGCAAAAATGGAAAAATCCGGCGAATCGGCTTGCCGCGAGTCTGGTCTTTGTGCTTTTCGCGTTCGCTGCTTTCGCTGCTCTGGATGTGCCGCTTCCTACGCAAGCCGGCACGTCACCCTCGCAAGGCGTGACACCGCTTCCTTCTCCGGACGATCTGCTCGTAGCGATTCGGAACCGATTCAGGTCGCATCGCCCACCTCCGCCCTTCGAAACTTACACGTTGGAACGGCGGCAGCAGACAAGTTACGGTTACCCGGACTATAACGACACGTATACGTACCGTATTTGGTATCGTTCCGTCGATCACGGCGCGATGGAACGCAAACATTTTCATTTAGGCGCGATCGGAAATCTCGAATTTAAACGTCCGATGTTTAACATTGCCGACGATCCCGGGCCGCCGACGGCGGACGTCTTCGAACCGGCCCCGGCTCACACGCTCAAGCCGGACTTCGTACCCACGCCGGAAGTGAGCATGCCGCCGATCATTGCAACGGTGCGCGTGAAAGCGAACTACGATTATCGGGTTACCCGCGTGCAGCGAGAAGGCGATCAGATTCAGGTTTCAGTATCGCCGAAGCGCGATCCGGATAGGAACCGTCTGCGCGAGTTGTGGGTCGATGCGCAGACGCTCGACATTCAAAAGATTCAGGCGACCGATAAGCTCTTCGTTCTTGGCGGTCCGGTCTATCCCGTGCTCTTCACGTTATACTTTGAAATGCAGCAAGGCATACCCGTGATACGCAAAATTCACGGAGACGTCGGCGGGGGATACGACGGTGACGGGCGGACCGTCGACTACGAGTTCAACGATCTCGTCTTCCCGAAGTCGTTGCCCGGCTGGTATTTTAATGCTCGCGACTACGCACAACATCAAGACGACGCGCCGGACAACGACGGTTAGGAAGATTCAGCTTTCGGATTAGACCGATCGTCGCGGCGGGATATCTGCTGCATCCGCAGCCATGGCGCCCGAACGGTCGCTCATCCTGGAATCTTCAACGCTTCCGCTGGTTTGCGTCGTTCCGGTCGGCGTGAAGATGGACCGGATCTGGTCGCGATGTTCGTCGCGCGCGTTAACGCCGATAAGCATGCCACCTTTATTGAGCCCTGCTTCGTATTCCTTAGCGCGGTCTTCCGGAATCCCGGCTCCCACGAGGCCGCCGATGATTCCTCCGACCAGTCCGCCGCCGCCCAAACCTGCAAGCGCTGCTGCAAGTGGACCGACAACCAGCGGGGCGGCAAGACCGCCCGTGCCGGCGATTGCAGCGATGCTTCCGGTTGCCGTTAGTCCCGCGATAATCGCGCCGAGTGCACCGCCGATGGCGCCGCCTGTAACGGCTCCCTGGCTCGATTTCGTTCCCGTCGCTTCTGCGAACTCTTTCGCGCGATCCTTGTCTTTAGCCATGACGCTGATGTCGTTTTGGCCATATCCCAAACCGTGGAGCCGGCTAACCGCATCCTCGGCGCGATCGCGGTCGTAGTACATTCCGCCTTCGAAATTGTTGTTCGTACTATTGTTGTTCATAACGTGGCTGTTACCCAATTGAGCTGAAGGGCGAACCACGCTCGCTTGTCCTGCGACCCGGCAGAAGCTGAAACTTCGCGCCGCTGGCCCGGTAAGGAACTGCATGCGATCGTTCCGTCTCTTTCTTGCGGCTCGTAAGGCGCTTCCCCGCGTCATCCCAACTTTTCGTGACGACCGTGTTCCGTTCGTAATGAAATTTTGCGCCGGCATCGGTGCGCTGCTTATTGTTTCGCCGGTCGATATTTTCGGAGACATACCGGTTTTAGGCGCGTTCGATGACGCGGCGCTGTTGACGCTCCTTTGCGTAGGGTTCGTTCGCGTCGCAAGCCGCTATACGGAACGGCAGCCGGCATATGCGCTTCGTAGGCTCTGATCTGAACTAATTCAGCAGTCCCCGACCCGACTATCGGGGCACATGACGAGAACGATCGAGACTAGGATTTCGGTCGACGAACTACCAAGTAGGGAAGTTCGATGTTTCTCGTGAGGTACGGATGCACCTAACGGCGCTCGACTGGATTATCGTCGCGCTCTCGCTTGGCATCACGTTCTTTCCGGCAATATTGCTCGCTCGCCGGGCCGGCAGAAACACCACCGAATTTTTCGCCGCGGGGCGCAAGGCGCCGTGGTGGCTCATCGGGATATCGCTGGTCGCGACGACGTTTAGCACCGACACGCCGAATCTCGTCACGAACTTCGTGCGGACGGGCGGCGTTGCAGCGAACTGGCAATGGTGGGCGTTTCTTTTAACCGGCATGGCCACCGTATTCTTCTATTCGAGACTTTGGCGACGAAGCGGCGTGCTGACCGATCTCGAATTCTACGAACTGCGGTATTCCGGCAAGGCAGCCGGTTTCGTGCGCGGATTTCGGGCGATCTATCTGGGATATTTTTTCAATATCATGATTATCGCAACCGTAAACCTAGCGGCAGCGAAGATCGCAAATATTCTATTTGGCCTGCCCGAGTGGCTGACGTTGAGCGTTTGCGGCAGCGTCGTGATCGTTTTCGCGGCTACTGCGGGGCTCTGGGGCGTCATGGTGACCGACATGGTGCAGTTTATTATCACGATGTCGAGCGCATTTGCGGCGGCATTTTACGCGCTGCGTTCGCCGAAGGTTGCTGCGCTCGGAGGCTTGCGCGGCCTGATCGAGCACATTCACTTAACGCAACCGGCGCTGCTCTCGGTATTCCCCGATTTCTCGCACTGGACCGTAGCGGTGAGTCTGTTTCTCATCCCGATCACGATTCAATGGTGGTCGGTCTGGTATCCGGGATCGGAACCCGGCGGCGGAAGCTACGTCGCCCAGCGTATGCTTTCGGCGAAAACCGAGCGCGATTCGTTTTGGGGAACGATGCTTTTTCAAGCGACGCACTACGCATTGCGTCCGTGGCCGTGGATTGTCGTAGCGCTCGCTTCGGTCGTCGTCTATCCGCACGTCAGTGACATACATTCGGCATTTCCGGACGTTTCGCAACGTCTGCTGGGCGACGATATCGCGTATCCCGCGATGCTCGTTTTTCTGCCTGCGGGATGGGCCGGCTTCATGGTAGCCGGCCTCTTTGCCGCGTATCGCTCGACGCTCGAATCTCATCTTAATTGGGGAACTTCCTATCTCGTCCACGATTTCTACCGCAGGTTCGTCAATGGAAACGCAAGCGAGAAGCAATACGTCATGTTGGGCAGAGCCGTCACCGCATTCATCATGATAAGCGCGATTGGGTTTACGTTCGTCTTGGATAATGCGCGCGATGCGTTCGGATTGATCCTGCAGATCGGCGCCGGTACGGGACTCATCTATCTGCTGCGCTGGTTTTGGTGGAGAATCAACGCGTGGTCCGAGGTGGCGGCTATGATCTCGTCGTTCGTCGTTTCAATCGGCATATTCGGGATCGATCGCAGCGGCCATCGCATAGACGACTCGATCGCGCTCATCGCGACCGTCGCCTTTACTACGGTCGTTTGGCTGGCGGTAACGTTTCTTACGCCGCCGGTCGATGAGGCGCATCTCGTGAAATTCTATAACGTGGTCCGGCCTGCCGGCAGCGGCTGGGCTCGCGTCCGCGCTATTAGCGGCCTCCCATCGTCGCGAGACAGTTTGCCCAACGCATTTCTCGGATGGATGCTGAGTCTCTGTGCTATCTTCTCGGCGCTTTTCGGAACGGGCGCCTTTCTGTACGGTCAAACGATGCGAGGATGGGTCTTCACGCTCGTGCTTGCGGTTGCGGTTGCGCTCCTCGTGCGCGTTACGGGAACCTTCTGGAATGTCGGAACCGCTCGGCCGGCTGCGACGCCTGAGCGTAATCCGTAACGGTTGCGTGCAGGCGCATTTAGGGTTCCAGCGCGGAGTTCCCGAACGGCCACTGTCTGCGGATTATTGCCTGAATCAGAAAAACCACTACGCCGAGCGCAAGACTCCCAAGGCCGAAGTCGATTGCCGCCGTGCCCGCGCTTAAGAAGACGTACGCCCATCCTGCGAGTGCGGCGATTGCCGGCAGCGGGTAGAGAAACATGCGGTACGGTGCGTGCGCACCGCGCCGGCGCAGAAGAACGAGGGCTGCGATCTGCGCGATTGACTGGATGAGGACGATTCCGGTCGTGAGCGCATTGATTACCTGGTCGAGGGAAAGCAGGCAGCATGGAAGCGCGATGATTCCCATCACGATGAGGGAGAAGTCGGGAAACCGGAGGGTGCGATGCACGTGCGCGAATGGCGGTAAAAAGACGCCGTCCTCGGCGGCCGCAAAAGGAACGCGCGAATACCCGAGCAGATTTCCGTACACGGAGGCAAATGCGGTAATGAGAATAAGCGTGGTAACGACATCGGCAGCAACACTTCCGAATGTAGCCTCGACGATCGTAGAGGCTACATGCTGACCGATCGCGGGGAGCGTTCCGTCAGCGGATGGTATAATGGATTGCCACGGTATCGCTCCCAGGACGCCGATCTGCATCGTGACGTAAAGAACGGCTACCGTCGCGATCGACACAACGATGGAGCGCGGCAGCGTACGCTGCGGATGAAGAACTTCCCCGCCGATATAACTCGACTGACTGTATCCCAAATAGTCGTACATCGCAATAATCAGTGCTTGGCCAAGACCCGCACGTAGGCCGTTCCAAAAAGAATCGTGCGGCGGCAGCGCAAACGCTTGATGCGGGCTAAAGTGCATATACGATGCCGCGATGACGCATAGGAGCGTGACGATCGACGCGGCGGCAAGCCAAATACCGGTCCTTGAGACCGCTGAGATCCTCCGGTAAAGTGCCAGAATCGTGACGATGCCGACGGCGACGGCGAGTAACTTGGTGAAGACGGGATTGCTCGCCAGGTATGGAAACAAGTAGCCGGCATAATTGGCAAACCCGATGTATCCGGTCGCCTGGTTCAACGGCGCTACGAATACGGTCTGCCAAACGAAGAGAAACGCTAGGCAACGGCCGAAACCGTGCCTGCCGAAGGCTTCACGAAGGTAGCCGTACGTGCCGCCGGATGCGGGAAAGAGCGATCCGAGTTCCGCCCATACCAGACCGTCGCATAATGCAAGAACCGCTCCCAGAAGCCAACCGGCAAGTGAAAGCGGTCCGTGAAGCGCGCCGAGCACCAAAGGAATGGTGATGAGTGGACCGATGCCGATAATCGAAATGAGGTTGATCGAGATCGCACCACGCAATCCCACCCCACGAACGAGACGCCGGTCGCCGGGCAGAATTGTTTGAGGCTCGTTCAACGTGCGCTCGAGCGACGTGCCGTTACAGATTTTTTCATGGAGCTATCCCGATTGCGTCGCGGTCAGGGCGCAGAGAGCATCTCCGAAGCCGACGTCACGATGTAGTCGATGGCGTTTCCTTTGTAACTGTAGATCGTTCGATGGTTGAGCCCGGGAACGATCTCAATCTGCGCGTCGGAACCGAGCGTGCGTAATTCATCACGCAGCAGCGCCACCGGACGATCGAGATGGAAACTGTCTTTTGCCCCGACGAATATATGGAGTTTCCCCCGCAGCTTCGGGCCGAGCGTCGGCCAATTGGCTTTTAGAATGGCTGCGATGTCGTAGTGCGTCGTCCAATAACGGGCGACCGCTGCATCGATGACGCCCGTTTTGCGATTGAAAAGCGGCTCGGCATTTCCGTCGGCTCCCTTCGGGCTGAAGACATTATCGAATGAATTGAATTGTGGCCGCCCGAAATCGGGGTCGGCGACGAGCTGCTTCATAGGTAGCCCCCCAACCTCATAATCTTTGCCCGTAGAATCGACGAAGAAATTCGGCAATGGATTTCGGTAAAGATCCGGTCCGGTAAAATCGGAGAAGTCGACGGGGTCCGGCGAAAGCGACCATTCCGCCGCAAACATTTCCGGATACGTGATCTGCAACCATAGTGCAGACCATCCACCCGAAGAATGGCCCGCGACGAATCGCGAGTGCGCGTCGTCCAGTCCCCGGAAATTCGCCTCCGTGCGAGGAATAAACTCCTTAGTGAGCGCGCTTCCCCACGGTCCGTTGTTCGCGGAATCGGCAAATTCTTGATGGCCGCCGTTGAACATGCCGTCGAGATATACGATAATGAATTGCCGGTGCAGTCGCCGCATCGTTTTCTGCCAGATCAGCGCTTCACCTGAGTCAATGTTTCCCGTGCCGCCGAAGCCCTGAATCCAATAGATAACCGGATATCGCTGCGCCGGCTGCCGGTAGTATGAATCCGGAAGAAGCACGTGCGCGTCAAAACTGACGGGTTGCCCCCAGAACGCCGAGAGCTGCGGGCTCTGCATTTGCGCTTGCACGTATTGAGGCTCGCCGGCACAGACCGCGGCGCAGCTCAGCCCCAGGAAGCACATGGCGGCGCAGAGCGTTCGCGCGACGATCGTCATCACCGGTTCGTTTAACGGCCGCTTGCCGCCGTGAGAGTTTGCAGCGATGTTTCAATGGGCGTTATTTCGTCCATCAATTCACGATAGGTGGAGTATTCGGCGTCGGTCGGTTTGTCGTACGAACCGTCGAGTTCGTTCATGAGAAACGCCAGCATGTCGCGGTACTTGGTTTCGTGTAACACGTCGCCTTCGTTGGAATGGATGTCTAACTGCACGGCTTGACCGATGAGGCGGTCGAGCTGCTCGCGTTTTTGACCCGTAAGCCTGTTGCGGACTGCGAGCGCGGCGTTGAGCGTGCGATCGAGCGCGTCGATCGAGTCGTGTATCTGCGTTGCGAACGCCAACCTTGCGGCAAGCGCTCCTGGCTCTCGATGTAAGCGAGGGTCGAGCGCGACGCTAAATGTTTGTTGAATCGATTTACCGCCGTAGTTCAGCACGGCAGCGTACGTACCGGGCACGATCGTCGGTCCGTTCGGGCTGTCGGAGAAATCATCGGTCGTCGGTATTGTAAAGCCGTTTACTTCGGTGGCCGGCGGATAGGTAAGGTCCCATTGAAAGGCGTTCATTCCGGGATCGATCGCCGTTGCTTCGCGCAAATCTCGCGCCATGAGCGTTGCGTGGTCCATTGCGGCTAACGCTTGTGCCGAAGGTTGCTTTGCATGCTTCATACGCGGGTGAAGCGAGAAGCTGCGTACGGTCTTGCCTCGATCGTCGAGAAATGAAAGCGTAACGGGGACGCTGCCATTGTAATTTTCAGGCACATCGAAGAATACC
Organism: Vulcanimicrobiota bacterium; assembly: GCA_030854045.1. Taxonomy (GTDB): domain Bacteria; phylum Vulcanimicrobiota; class Vulcanimicrobiia; order Vulcanimicrobiales; family Vulcanimicrobiaceae; genus JALYTY01. The sequence continues at coordinate 50,372 of JALYTY010000005.1, forward strand.
GTAGCGCCGTATTTGGGGTTCTGTCCGGCATCGGGATTTGGCCCAGCGTTGCCATAAGCGCGGGTAAGCCACGCGGTCTCCGGCGCGAAGAGTTGCGGTTTCGCGGCACCCATGTCCGGCTGCTGTGCCAGTTGCTCGATGAGTTTGAGGTTATCGAGAATCCAAAAGGAACGTCCGTGCGTGGCGATTGCGACATCGCCCTCGCGTGCATTAATTGCAATGTCTCGCACTTGCACGCCGGGAAGATTGAGCGCGAGCGGCTGCCATCGAGCGCCGCCGTCCAAGCTAACGTAGACGGTGCTGCGCGTCCCCGCGAAAAGTACGCGGGGTTCTCGCGGATCCTGCCGTACCGCAAAGACGTACTGATTATCGGGTAATCCCTGCGTGATCTGCGTCCAATGCGCGCCGTAGTCTACGGTCTTGAAAACGTAGGGATGGAAGTCGTCCCACATATATCGCGAAGCGGTCAGGTAGACCATGCCGCGGTCCACGTGCGAAGGTTCGATGCTGCTGATCTGGGCCCACTGCGGGAGCGAAGGCGGCGTAACGAGGTGCCACGTTGCGCCGGTGTCGGTCGTTACATGGACCAGTCCGTCAGCCGATCCGGCCCACATAACTTGCGCGCTCAGCGGGGAGACGGCAAGCGATGAAATATCGGGAAACGTTTCCGCCCCCGTCTGATCGTTATCGATCGGACCTCCGCTTGGGCCTTCGGTACTTTTATCGTTTCGCGTAAGGTCCGGACTTATGCGCTGCCACGTAGCTCCATAATCGTCGCTCTTGAAAACGACTTGCGCTGCAACGAACAGCTCGTGCGGATTGACTGGTGAGAAGAAGATGGGATGCGTCCAGCCGAACCGGTACTTCGTCTCAGACGGCGACGAGCCCGACATGTAGCGCGGCCACGGAGTAACGTTTCGCACCGTGCCGGTCGCCATATTGAGTCGAATTAACGTGCTGTAATAGCCGGCGCCATAGGTGACATTCGGGTTGTCGGCTTCCGGTGCGACGAAGGTGCTTTCTCCCGATGCGACCGAGTGCCATGCCGCGAGCGTCAACCCTTCGTTGGATGCGCTTGGTCCCTCATAGGCGCCTTCGTCTTGTTGCGCGCCGTAGACGTGGAACGGGAATTGGTCGTCGAGCGCGATATGGTAAAACTGCCCGGTCGGCTGATTGTTTTCCGTGCTCCACGTTTTGCCGCCGTCAGTAGAAACCATCGCCCCGCCGTCATTTCCTTCGAGAATGATCTTTGGATTTCGCGGATTAACCCAGATGATGTGATGGTCGCCGGCCGGAGTGAACGGAGCCCACGTTTTTCCGCCGTCGGTGGTCTTCATCACGCCTTCGACTTGGGGAGCATATGCGATGTTCGAATTTGTCGGATCTGCGTATATGGCCATGTAATAGAACGCACGCTGGCGCAGTTTCCATTCGGCGTTCACGCGTTTCCAAGTGGCACCCGCGTCCGAAGAGCGGAATACGCCGCCATCGTGCGCCTGCACGATGGCATAGACGACATGGGGGTCCGTTGCCGAAACCGAAACGCCCATCTTCCCGAGCAGTCCGGGCGCAAAGCCGGGATTGTTGGAAATTTTCATCCAATGTGCGCCCGCATCGAGCGTCTTGTAGAGCGCACTGCCCGGACCGCCGCTCGTTAGATTCCACGCCGTCCGCTGAGCCTGCCACATTGTTGCGTAGAGCACACTCGGATTGCGCGGGTCCATGACGATCACGTTTGCGCCGGTACCGTCGTCGATGTAGAGAATTTTTCGCCAAGTCTTCCCGCCGTCGGTAGTCTTAAATACGCCACGTTGCGCGTTTGGCTTAAAGACGTGCCCCATCGACGTTGCATAAACGATGTTTGGATCGCGCGGGTCGATAACGAGCGAACTCGTCATGTGGGTTTCGCGAAGGCCGGCGTATTGCCACGTTTTGCCGGCATCGAGGCTCTTATAGATGCCGTCCCCCGTATCGAAATCACTGCGAATATCGGATTCACCCGTTCCCGCATAGATGACGTGCGGGTTTGAAGGCGCAACGGCGAGCGCGCCGATGCTATCGGCAATGCCGGGAAGCTTGCCGTCGCTGATGTTGGTCCATTCCTGGCCGTAGTCGGTGCTCTTCCAGATGCCGCCCTCCACGCCGCCCATGTAAAACAGATTGGGTTCGCTCGGTACGCCGGCAATAGCAACGACCCGGCCGCCGATGAAGGGACCGATATCACGCCATTGCAGTTTAATCATGGCGGTCTGCGCCGGGCTACGGAAGGTTTCACCGGGTGCCGCATTCACGGCCGCGGGCGCCAGCAAAACTGCGATAAAGACCAGGGCCATACAACGCTTCATGCGTACATATGGTGCGATGGGAACCAAAAAATCCTCCGCGTAATCGTAATAGGCCTACGAGATCTCGATTGCGGCGGCACGATCGATTCAGTCGACACATCTTCGAGGAAAAGAGATCAAAGGTATGAAGAAGATCACCCCCTTCTTATGGTTCGACGGTCGTGCGGAGGAGGCGGCAATCCTCTACACGTCTATATTTCGAAACTCTGCGATTCAAAATATTAGCCGCTACGGGGAAGGGGAGAACGGCGAACCGGGAGCGGTCATGACGGTAGCGTTCCAGTTGGACGGCGAAGAGTTTATCGCCCTCAATGGCGGTCCGGCATTCGAGTTTTCACCGGCTGTTTCGTTCCTCGTGCGTTGTGAGTCGCAGCAGGAGGTAGACCACTTTTGGAACGAGCTCTCCAACGGCGGAGAGCAACAACAATGCGGCTGGCTTCGCGATAGGTTTGGAGTTACGTGGCAGATCGTCCCAACGATCCTTGGCGATCTGCTTCAGGATGATGACGACGAAAAAGCGACCAGGGTCATGCAGGCCATGCTGAAAATGCACAAGTTGGATATCGGCGAATTGCAGCGCGCGTACGACGGCAGATAAGGTACCGCGCTCCTTAAGGGTAACACCAAAGTTGCATGGGAGAGCGCCCGCGACTGCACGAAATTATGCGCGATGAGCGTATATCGAGACGAACTGTCGGCAGCGCGGCAAGAGGGGCGCGAGGCGCACGACGCGATGGAGCAGTGGGTAATGCGTCCTGTCGATGTTCCTAGCGACACTCCCGCTTCGGTCTTGGAAGAACGTGCGCGAGCGTTACGTTCCAGTCGCGAACGCCTACACCGGCTTCGCGAGGAATACGGCGATCGCGACGACATTACCGGTGCGCTTGAAGAGAACGAAACGTTCCATCGAACGATTGGCCTGAGCATTCGCGATAAGCCGGATGCCGGCATTGAGGGTTAAGAGGCAATTGCGGCTCGCTCAACGCTCGATGCGGTGCCGGATCACACGGCGGTCGGGACGTGCGGAGATCTGGTACAGGGCACCGGCGCCTACGATAACGAGCATGACGAGCAAGGTGACCCACCCGTAATTGAAGACTGCTCGCCCGTTCGATAGCGCGCTCGGCCATGTAATGTTCGCGAGCATCAAAAGCAAGTAGAGCGCCGCGCCGGTTGTTATGGCGGTTCCCCATCTGCCCATGGTGAATACGGCGCTCGGGCGCCATCCGCGATAGCGAGCGATCAACGCGCCGAGAACGGTGAGAAAGAACGCGAGATAGATACCGGATGTGGCAAAGGAAACGAGCGCGTAAAGCGCGTTGACGTTGGCGGGATAATCGAACCATAAGATATGCTCGGTCTTATTTGGATTTATCAGCACGAGCAAGAGAAACAGGAACGGAATGACGGCAGCGACGACGATTGCGTTAGCGGGAGTGTGGAAGCGCGGCGATATCTTGCCGATCGTGCCGCTAAAAGGCATTGCGCCGTCGCGAGCGAGAGCAAATGCGACCCGGCCTCCTGCAGCTTGAACGGCCGTGCCGCAGCTAAAAAATGCGACGATGACCATGACCAAAAAAAAGTCTTGAAGCCAACTCGGTAATTCTGAAAGGATCCCGTTGATGCCGCCCGACACGACGCTCGCGATTCCGCCTTGTGGAGTAGCCAATAGCAAGCCGAGCACTAGAACGAAGGAAGCAATGCCGCCATAAATGAGCGCATTGCGCATTGCCTTAGGAACTTGTCGGGCCGCATCGACCGTTTCTTCCGAGATGTCGCCCGCGGATTCAAAACCGAAGAAAATGTAGACGTTTGCGAGGATAGCAACGAG
>JALYTY010000008.1 GCA_030854045.1 Vulcanimicrobiota bacterium
AATCACACGTATACCGACATCGAAAGTCGTCCGGTGACGAACCCGCTGCCCGTGAACTCCAACGACGGTTACGTTCTGCTCACCGGTAACGGAAGCAACAACGGCTGCACCTAAGGCCGGACGGCGCCCCGGATTTTGCGCGAAGCATTCGGGGCGCCGTTCGTTTATGCGATGCGAACGGCTTTAACGTGCGACGATGATGTCGCCGATCGCTATGCCGCCGAACCGGCCGTGCAACGGCTGCGGCGTTCCCTGCTCGTCGTAAATTCGTACCCTTCCGTTTATCCGGTCCGATGCCGCCTGCGCCACATAGATCAAGTTTGAGTCGGGATCGTACGCTACGGCGACGGGATCGACGCTGCCGAATCCCGGCGATAGTTTTTTGAGGCGTCCCTCTTCGTCGTACACGACAACCGTACCGCCTTGTACCGACTGAGTGGCGTAGAGCGCCCCTTCGTGTGGATCGAACGTAAGGCTTGAAGGGGATGCGGCATCGAGAAATGCTCCGCTGAGCTTCTGTTTGTTGCCTTGCTCGTCGAAGGCAAGGATCGTCTTCCCGTCGGCAACGTAAATGAAATCGTTGTTCGGATCGAACGCGATATCGCGTTGCGGACCGAGCGACGCAAAATGTCCCGAAAGGCGCTGCGGCGTGCCTTGTTCGTCATACGCGCTCACCGTCGGTTGCTTTCCCGGCGGAACGTTCGCAACATAGACGAAACCGTCGTGCGCGTCATAGGCGATGCCGCTCGGATATTGCACGTTCGGAAAACCGCCGGACAACGCATGTTGATTGCCTTGCACGTCGTACGCCGTAACAAAACTGTCGGAGCCCTTTGCATAATTCAGCACGTACACCAGACGATCGTGCGGATCGTACGCAAGCCGAATGGGGCGATTCACGTACGGGAATTGTATAGCAAGTGCGCCGCCTTGTTCCGTAAACGCCGCGACGCCCCCCGTACCGGAATTGGAATAGGTCGTGAGAACGATCGCGTTCGCCGCCGAACGATGCAGTGCGTCAGGCAGACCGACCGCTGAACTCGCAGACGACGGCGCCGCGGTTATAAGCCGCGGCTCGAGGGACACCGGTTTTCCGCAGCCTGCCAGCACGCTGAAGAGCAAAATAATCGCGCAACGGGACATAAAAAATGAACCTCGCTCAAGGGTACTATGCCCCCTTAGTCGCCACTGGCCTCGTAGAAACCCTTCACGACGCCGCGCTTCCGGGACTTAATAACCAACGCAACCGGCCTCTCAAAGGTTCATCGAACCGGAGCCGGATAGCTTGCAACGCTGCGACGTCCGGCCGCATCGACCGCGCGAACGCCTAAGACGTAGTCATCTTTACTCACCGGCACCGTCGCTTGCGTAACATTGCCGACGTTACGGGCGAACTGCCAGTTCGGCGCGTCGGTAGAACGCCAGAGAATCTCGTACGACGTTGCGTGAGGTGCGCGACGCCAGCGGAGGGTGGAATCGTAGCCGAGTCGCCGCGTCACGAGCTGCGCGTTCGCCGGAGCGGCCGGGCCGAGAGCCAGTGCGGCAAGCGCCGCAATATTGACTTGCGTAACGCGCGCCAGATACTGCCAATCGTTAAAGGGCAACAGATCGCCGTATTGCACGCCGTTCGTAACGCGTACGTCCTGGTGCTGGTGTGTAAAGTTCTCGTGCGCCTCGACAAAGCGGATCGCCGCGTACCCTTGCGCTGAGAACGACTCTTGATCGCCGCCGCGCAGAAAGCGGTCGGCGCGGTAGATTTGCCGGACCTTCATCGACGGAACGTACTGTGGAGTCGTCGCATCGATAAAGCGCGAAAGTTCGCGCGCCGGCGAATCGTTCTCCGAGCCGATTGCGTTCACGCGGGCATCAAGCGCTCCCGAAGGCAACGCTTCGCTAAAAACCCGCACGACGCCGGGTTCGGAGAGGCGGTCGCCGCCGATGCTGTTGCCGATAATGTCGTTGTTGAGGACCGCCGCCACGGGCTCGTTTGCGGCGCGCAACGTTTTCGCGAAATGTCCTGAACCCCACAGACCTAACTCCTCGCCGTCAAAACATGCGAAGATTATCGTGCCCGCAAAGTGAGACGGCGCCATGATGCGCGCCGCCTCGAGCACGGCCGCGACGCCGGAACCATTATCGTCGGCTCCGGGCGCGACGCGCGTGCCGTTCGTACAGTCGCCGTTACAGTCGTCGTAGTGGCTGGAAAGTACGTACGTGCGGCCCGGCTCATCACCGCGCAGCGTGGCGATCACGCTCGATTCTTTCACCGACCGGGGCGTGCGAGGCGTTTTCTCCTGCACGTAATCGTCGAAGGCTACGGTTAACCGGCCTCGGCTGCCGAGGGCAATATTCCGGAACTCTCCGGCGATCCAGTCGCGCGCGCCGAAGACGCCGTGCGTTGAGGTGGAAGTAGTCTCCGAGAAGTCGTTACGCGTGCCGAACGAGACGAGCTTGGTATCCGTTGCCTCCAGCCGAGCCGCGTCGACTTGCGCGACCATGGCGGAGATCAGCGGATCGGTCGGTACCGCAGGCAGGTCTGTGGCGGCGCACAACGGGCCGCCGGACGTTACGGCGGCGATTGCGATGAATGCGCAAAGCGAGCGAAGCGGTTTCATGGATGGCGCTTTGCACCGCGCGATGCGAGTGCCCTTGGTATGGCGGCAAACACAAGAACACGCCGCCATAGCAGCGCGTCCAAGTCAGGCTGACGAGTGAAGAGTATTGGTTTGAGTCAGCCCAACGAATATGAGGATACTAGAGCGGAGGTTCGTATTACTAGAGCCGAAACGACTATTCTCTTCCGGTCCGAACGCCGTTTTTTATCGAAGGAGCAACCTGCGTGATCCGGTTCTTAACAACTGTCGCATTTTTGTGTTTCGTCTTTTCCGGCACGCCGGCGGCACGTGCGCAGAATGCGCCGTCCCCCTATGCCGCCTTTATCGCAGGCGCCCGTGCCGAGCACGGCCTCTTTACGGTATGGCACAAGAACGGCAAGGTGTATCTGGAGATTGCCAAGAGCCAGTTGGATCACGATTTCATGGAGACCATCACGACGGCCAACGGCACGGGAGTCGGTCTCGAATGGGGCGATAACGACTATCTTCCTTCCGAGATCGTCCGTTTCGAAGAACACGGAAACCAGATTGCCATCGTATGGCCGAATTGGTACGCGCAATCGCGCGGCAATCCGCAAGCGCAGCTTGCAATCGAAGGTAATCTTCCCAACTCCGTGGTCGGAATCGGCGACATCGCCGAATCCGACGGCGATCGCGTTATCTTCGATCTCTCGTCGCTGATGGAAGATCAGCTCGATCTCCATAATTTTATCAACGACGGATTGCCCAAAGGGACGGCATACAACCTCGACCCCAAGCTCTCGTACTTCGATTCGGATAAAGCCTTTCCGGACAACGTGATCGTAACCGTTGGCCAGTCGTGGATAACCGATGCGGAGCACGTTATCGATACGGCTCCGGACGCGCGCAGAATCCTCATCAAAGTCGTCTACAACTTCACGCAGTTGCCGCAAGACGATTATCGTCCAAGACTATCCGACGACCGCGTCGGCATCTACAACGATATTTATTTCGATTTCTCTACGGAACATGTCAAAGAACGCCAGTTGCGCTATCTGGTGCGCTGGAATTTCGATCCGGCCGATCCGTCGCATCCATCACCGGCGCGTCATCCTATGGTCATTTATTTAAGCAATTCGATTCCGCTGCAGTATCGCGACGCCATACGCGATGCGTGCCTCGAGTGGAACAAAGCCTATGCAAGAATCGGCATTCTCAATGCAGTGCAGGTGCGCGCTCAACCGGACGATCCGAATTGGGATCCCGACGACGTTCGATACAACGTCATCCGCTGGCTGACGGAATTCAAGTCGTCCTTCGGCGCGGATTCCAACACGCTCTTCGATCCGCGCACGGGCGAAGAGATTCGCGTCGGAGTGCTCGTTTCGGGTGAAGAGGGACGCCGTACCGATCTTACGTGGCGGTATTTAGTCGATCCGGTTCGCAACGGCCGCAGCACCGATCCCACCCCGGCGTCGTTCATGCACGATTCCATCTTTGCGACGCTGCTGCACGAGATGGGTCACAATATGGGACTGCAGCACAACTTCATCGGGTCGCAAGCCTATACCGCAAACGATCTGCAATCGCCGGCGTTTACCGCGAAATACGGCATCACGACGACCGCCATGGAGTACGCACCGATCAATCTGTGGCCCCGGCCGTATTCGCAAGGCACGTACTTTCAAACAACCATCGGACCCTACGACTACTACGCAATTAAATACGGATATGCAAACGTTCCCGGCGCGCAGACGCCCGAACAAGAGCTGCCGACGTTACGCCGCTGGGCCTCAGGATGGTCGAATCCGCTCTATAGCTACGCCTCTGACGAGGACGTTTCTTGGGCTGACGGCCACGCATCCGATCCTCGATCCGAACAAGGCGACCTTACGAACGACAGTCTGCGCTGGTGCACGGTTCAAATCGCGATGTATCACAATCTCGCCGCATCCCTCAACCGGCTCGAGCCACATTCGGGGGATGAGTACAACGATGAGACGTACGGCTTCGCGAGAGCGCTTGGAAGCATGCTCAATTGCGCGACCTTGCCGGCCCACTGGGTTGGCGGCCAATACGTCTCGCGCGCGCATTCCGGCGATCCGCACGCCGCAGCGCCGATCGTTCCCGTATCGCGCGTGGACGAGCAGCGCGCGTTCGCAATGCTGGACCGCTATCTCTTTAGCGACCGCGCTTGGAACTTCGCGCCGTCGCTGCTCGACCGCCTCGGATATTCGGAGTGGGCGGGATACGGATACGTGAGTTGGCCGGGGTACGGGAACCTTCCCGACTGGGCGTACGACCCGCCGGCGCGCCACGATTTTCCGGTCGTGAAAACGATCAACGACGCACAACTGCGCACGATCAACTTCTTCTTTCAACCACTCGTTCTGCAGCGCATCGACGAGAATCCGATGCTCTCCACCACGCGCACGATGACCATCGCCGATCTCTTCCAATGGATGCAACGCAGCGTCTATGGAGATTTGAACTCGCATTCCGCATCGACCGTACGCCGTAATTTGCAAAGCGCTTACGTAACGAAGCTCATCGAGATCGCGAACGATCCCGAGAAGGGGACGCCCGGAGACGCGCAAGCCATGGCCCGTCTCGAACTGCAAGATCTGGCGCATCAGGCGGCACTCGCGGCGAAGAACCGCTCGTTCGACACGCTGGCGCGCGCTCACGCAGAAGATTTGGCGCGGCGCGCCGTATCGGCAATCAAGCCGTAGCGAGCCCGTGCGCGGCGGCGCGCGATATCAGCGGGGCTGCAGCAATCGCAAAGCGAGTTCGATTGCCGAGTCGGTGTTCGACGTGCGACCTTTTGCGTAACCATCGGCGAAACCGATGCCGTCGCGTCTCTTCGCCGCGCGGAGGATCTCTTCTCGCCGTTCGCGTGCAGCGTCGCGCATGCCGTAAAACATTCGCTCGCGCAGCACGTCGCTCGCGCCTACCAGCGTCGCCCCATTTGCGATCTCGCCGCTGTGGAACGCCATCTGAGCGATCGTTTCCAACGCATCCGCTAGGGGCAAAAGCAGCGCATTCTCGGATGCCGTTTCAAGCGACTCTCGCAAGAGGTCCTTACAGCCGTCAGCGGATCCATCTTGGATGCAAAGTTCTGCTAGATGGCCGAGCGCCGTGCAGAGGCTCGCCTTATCGCCGACCGAACGGCTCAGCTCCACCCACCGTTCGTAATGCCGCCGAGCAGATGCGCTATCGTTCCGTGTAACCGCTAATTCGCCAAGCGCACCCTGCGCCCACGCGAGAATCCGAGCATCGCCGGTTCGCTCGGCGCGCACGCAAGACTCGCGCAACTGCGTTTCGGCTTCGTCCCACGCGCGCGCATCCATAGCGATAATTCCGAGATTGGCGAGCGGCATCGCAGCTGCGCCGTCATCACCCGCATGTTCGAACAGTTCCACCGCCGTGCGAAAATGTGCGCGCGCTTCGTCGAGATCGCCGCGACTGGAATAGATGTTGCCGAGCGTGTTCGTCGCGTGCGCGAGGCCGCGCTCGTCTTGAAGCGATGAAAACAACGCGCGCGCTTCTTCCACTGCCCGCACCGCATCGTCCATTCTTCCGAGCTTATTGGCAAGCGTGGAGGCCGACGTTAGCGCGGTGGCGCGTGCCACGTCTGCGCTCGCATCGTCCCGGCTTGCGTCTGCGGCTTGCCGCAGCATATCGTAGCCCAGTTCGTAATGCCCGCGAACGATCCAAAAGCCGCGCAACGCCACGGCGAGCCGAAGGGCCGCCGCCGGGTTTTCCTGCATCGTAAAGTTCGCCGCCGCCCGTACATCGGCGACGATTGCTTCCACGTCGTTGAGCCACCGCGCAAGCTTCGAGGCTTCGTGATGGTCGCGCTGCGCGACCTCCGCGACGTAATCCGCGTGAAGCGAACGTAATGATGTTCGATCGACTTCTTCCAGCCGGTCGCGCGCATAGGCGCGCATCGTTTCGAGAACGTGCCACCGCCCGGTATCGATATCGTGGCGGACGAACGATTTATCGCCGAGCGCGCCGATGAGATCCACGATATCATCGATATGCAGCGGAGCAGCGACGCACACGGATTCAACTGCTTCGAGCGTAAAGGGGGACTCGAATATGGACAACCGTTGAAACAAGCGCTGCTCGTTTTGCGTCAGCGCTTCGTAGCTCCAGTCGATCGCGCGCTCGAGCGTCCAGTGGTGTG
>JALYTY010000050.1 GCA_030854045.1 Vulcanimicrobiota bacterium
TAGTTCGGTATTAGCGTAGGCAGTCCGATGCCGAGATTCACGTATTGACCATCCCGCAGCTCTCGTGCGACGCGGGCGGCAAGCTGCGTGCGTGTGAGCGCCATCTATGCTCCTCGCTTTCTCGTCGTTACGCGCTCGATGCGTTTACCGCCGGCGCCGACCTGCACGATACGATGGACGAAAATTCCCGGCAGGTGCACGGCTTCGGGATCGATCTCGCCCGCTTCGACCAACTCTTCCGTTTCCACGATGGTGATCTTTCCCGCCATCGCACACAACGGATTGAAGTTCCGCGTCGCCTTATGAAACACAAGGTTGCCCGACGTATCCGCTCGCGAAGCGCGCACCAGTGCGAAGTCGCACACGATGCCGGTTTCGAGCACGTAATCGCGACCATCGAACGAACGGGTTTCTTTTTTCGGCGACGCGATTGCGACCGACCCATCGGCGGCATATTTCCACGGAAGACCGCCCTCCGCAACGAGCGTCCCCACGCCGGCCGGCGTGTAGAACGCCGGAATTCCGCAGCCGCCCGCTCGCAAGCGTTCCGCAAGCGTTCCCTGCGGAACAAGTTCGACCTCGAGTTCCCCGGTAAGGTACTGTCGTTCGAACTCTTTGTTCTCGCCGACGTAAGACCCGGTAGTGCGTGCGACGCGTCGGTGATCGAGCAGCACGCCCAAGCCCCAGCCGTCGACCCCGCAGTTATTTGAAACCGTTATCAGAGCGCTCGATCCCAGTTCCAAAAGTGCGCCGATAAGATTGTGCGGGATGCCGTTTAAACCGAAGCCCCCGACCGCGAGGGAGGACCCGCCGCCGATATCGGCAACGGCCTCCGCGCACGTTGTGAAAACTTTGTTCATTCCCGGCTATTGCGCCGAGCAACGGAACGGCTCCCTCCCGCGTGGAAGTAAAGCTCCTCTAAATTCCTGAGGTATTGTAAGTGATATGAGCATGGCACCACCGCGCATCGGTGAATCCGACGAAGAAGCGATGATCGTCGCGATGGTGCGTGAATTAGTCGCGGAGAAAGTCGCACCGCGCGCCGCCGACATCGACGAAAGCGGCGAATTCCCATACGACATCAAGGAACTCTTCGCGCAAAACGACCTGATGGGGATTCCGATTCCTGCCGAATACGGCGGCCTCGGCGGTTCGTTCGTAACCTACGTCAAAGTGGTTGAAGAGATCGCAAAGGCATGTGCATCGAGTTCGCTTATCGTCGCCGTCCAGGAACTCGGAATGCTACCGATTCTCATCGGCGGGACGCAGGAGCAGAAATTGCGCTTTCTGCCCGATATCGCGTCCGGAAAGAAGATTGCCGCATACGCGCTGACGGAAGCGTCGAGTGGATCGGACGCACTGGGTTCCATGCGCACGCGCGCCGAACGCCGGGGCGAGAACTACGCATTGACCGGTCAAAAGATTTGGATAACGAACGGGAGCGTCGCCGACATCGTTTGCGTCTTTGCGGTCACCGATCCGGCGGCAGGTTCGCGCGGCGTAAGCGCGTTCGTCGTTGAAAAAGGCGCACCCGGATTTACCGTCGGAAAGAAAGAGAAAAAAATGGGCATCCGCGGTTCGCCGACGGTGGAACTTTCGTTCGACAACTGCATCGTGCCGGCCGCGAACCGCCTCGGTGAAGAGGGCGAAGGGTTCAAGATCGCGATGAAAGTGCTCGATAAGTCGCGCCCGGGCATCGCCGCGCAAGCGCTCGGAATAGCCGCCGGCGCGCTCGACTATGCAGTAAATTATGCAAAAGAACGAACCGCTTTCGGTAAACCGATCGGCCAGCACCAAGGCGTCGGATTCATGCTCGCAGATATGAAAACGGAAGTCGAAGCGGCGCGGCTCTTGCTCTATGAATCCGCGCGCAAGTGCGATGCCGGCTCGCCCGACGTGTCGCTTTGGGCGTCTATGGCGAAATTAAAATGCGGCGACGTCGCGATGTCGGTTTCTACGGATGCCGTTCAAGTGCTGGGCGGCTTCGGCTACTCGACCGACTACCCGGTCGAGCGAATGATGCGCGATGCAAAAATCACGCAGATCTATGAAGGCACCCAGCAGATTCAGCGGCTCGTAATCTCAAGAGCTATGGTCGGCAAGGCCAGATAACAGCATTGTGTCCGATCCGATGAAGCCGGAGTTTACGGCGCAGAATCCCATCGTCGAAGCGGCAAGCCGGATTCGTGCCCGCCGCGAACTCGGTTCGGTCGTCGATGACGCTACCTCCGGCGCGCCCGCGGAAAAGCCGCAAGACGCGCAAGAATCGCTCGCGCTCTTTGCAAAGCAGTTGGCCGAAGGCTGCAAACGCCTAAACGCCGTTCTAGGACAAAACGGGGTGAAATTCGTGCGGCTCGAGCGGCCGGCGCGACTGCGGTTACGGTTTGGCGATAAACGCGCTGCGCTCAATCTCGATGACGTGCAGCAGCTCGTTCGCGTGAGCGGACTTGAGCTCGACGGAGACTACCAGTTCGATTTGGCTTCCGCCGTCCCGTCGCTCATCAACATCTCGAAAATTTCTACCGACGCCGATTACGGCGTCCGGCTTACCGCTTCTTCGCTCCTGAAGCGGATTTCGGAAGACGCCGAGTTGCCGAGGCCGCAGCATTTAGGCGCCGGCCCGCTGCAGCTTTAAACCCCTTCGATATTGCCGCATTCATCTTGGCGACAATCGGTGGCGTCGGACACAGTGCGTTCACCGGGCATTTTCCGCAGAGCGGGGTCGGAGCTTTGCATATCTCGCGGCCATGCAGAATTAGCCAGTGATGCGCGAAGCGCCACTTCTCGGAAGGAACCAGAGCGGTAACGTCTTCTTCCACCGCGCGAGGCGTCGCCCCGAGCGACAGACCCAGGCGGTGCGAAACGCGAAAAACGTGCGTGTCCACCGCAAAAGCGGCCCCTTCGAAGGCAACCGACATAACGACGTTTGCCGTCTTTCGACCGACGCCGGGAAGTGCTTCGAGCGCTTCACGCTCACGCGGCACGTTACCGCCCTGGGTTTCAACGAGGGCCTTTGCCGCTTTGATGATGTTCCGCGATTTCACCCGGAAGAATCCGCATGACTTTACTATCGGCTCGACGTCTTCTTGCCGTGCGGCTGCAAGCCGCTGCGGCGTTGGATATCTATCGAAGAGCACCGGCGTCGTCATGTTGACGCGAGCGTCGGTGCATTGCGCGGATAGAATCACGGCAATGAGCAGCTCGAAAGGATTCGAGTATTCGAGCGCCGTCACCGCGTGCGGATAAGCACGTTCGAGAATCGCCAGTTCTTGCGCCGCAATATCGCGCGCGACTTTTTTTTTCGGGAATGGAATCTTCTGCATAGCCGTCAGGGGCGGTTTTTGATGCCGGCCGCGAGAACCCATTTCCCATGCGACAAGATGCGGCAGCCGCAAACGGGCAAGCAATCGAACTGCGCCGCCAAGGAAAACTGCCGGAGTCAATCGGCGCCTTCCGCGACGCTATCGCGCTTTTCCCGCGTGAGATTGCGCTGCATCAAAACCTCGCGCATGCGCTCTACGAATCGGGCGATACGCCGCAAGCAATCGTCGCCCACGAGCGAGCGCTTATGTTGGACCCACGATCTGTTTCGTCTCATTTGGCACTCTATGAACTCTTGCAAATTACGGGGGAGCGAAAAGCGGCGCTGGAGCATCAGCGCGAGGCGTTTGAATCGCAGCGTCTGTTTTCGCACGCGGCGCCGAACGAAAAGCGCAGCGTCCTGCTCCTTTGCGCCCCGGGAGATTGGCAAGCCAACATCCCGGTGGACTTCCTTCTCGATCGCTCGACGACGAGCGCGCACAAACTGTATCTGATCGATGCGGTGCATCTGCAACGCGATACGATTCCGCCGCACGACGTGGTCTGGAACGCGATCGCCGAATCCCCCGACGCGGCTCCGTATCTGTCGCTTGCGGAGTCCGTGTTCTCCGCCGACCGGAAGCCGCGTTTAAACGAGCCCGCTCGCGTGTTGGCAACGGCGCGGCTTCTTCTTCCTCAAACGCTTGGCGCAAGCGGCGCAATTGCGGCTCCGACGACCGAGATTCCGCGCGAGTCGCTCGAACGCGGAGAAGTTCCCTTTGCGTTGCCGGTGATCGTTCGTCCGGTAGGTTCGCATGCCGGCATGGGCCTTGAGAAAATCGGGATGATGCAAGAGTTCGCCGCGTACGCGCTCCGCGTCGAGGCGCAGCGATATTTCGTTAGTCCATTCATCGATTACTCGAGTGCCGACGGGCTTTTTCGCAAATACCGCATCGTCTTCGTCGATGGAGAACCTTACCCCGTTCATCTCGCCATTTCACCGAAGTGGATGATCCACTATTACAACGCGCCGATGAGCGAAAATCTCTGGATGCGAAACGAGGAGGCCGCTTTTCTTGAAAATTTGCGCCGCGTTTTCGACGGTTCGATCTACGATGTACTGCTTGCCATTGCGCGCGCGGTCAGGCTAGAGTACTTCGGCATCGATTGCGCGATAACGCGCGATAACAGGGTGCTGGTCTTTGAGGCGGATCCCGCGATGCTGGTGCATACGAGCGATCCGGTCGAACTCTATCCTTACAAACATCAATACGTCCCTCGCATCTACCGGGCTCTCGAACGCATGATAGACGCAGTTAAGGTTGCCGATACTTAAAAATGCGATGGCTGATGTTGGGTACTACGATATCGCGATAGTCGGCGGCGGCGCCTCGGGCTCCGCCGTACTCCTAGCGCTCTCACAGGGCGTCGATACGGCTCGCACCACCATCATGTTCGATCCTAATCGGCCGGGGCCCGGGACGCCGTACCGCACGGACCAGCCCGGCTGCCTCCTAATGAACGGCCCGGCGAGAGCGATGTCGGTGGTCCCCGGCGACGACAGTCATCTGCTGCGATGGCTTCAAAGGGCAGACGGCGACGAGCTTATCCCGCGCAAAGCATACGGCGCATATCTGCAAGCGACCGTCGAACGAACGTTTGCTTTGCATCCGAATTTTTGCTACAGGCAGCGAGACGTCGTCGATATTGAAGCGAAGCACGGGACGTACGTGTTGACGGACCGCTCGAATAATTCATATCGGGCCAAAAGCGTCGTTCTTGCGCTCGGTAATTTCGCGCCCGACGATTCTTTTCTCCCTAAAGCCGTGCGTTCGTACGCCGGCTATCGTGGCGATCCATGGCGAATACGTCCAAGCGACGTTCGAGGCAGCGTGGCGATTATCGGCAGCGGTTTGACCGCTCTCGATATAGCAGCGCAGTTAGACGAATGCGGCTTCGAAGGAACGATTCATGCAGTTTCACGTCACGGTCGTTTTCCGGCATTGGAAGACCCCTCCGTGCGCGGTCGCGATCCCGCTTCACTACCCTTGGACGTGCGCACGCCGCTCTCGCTCCTTCGCTCCACGCGAGCGGCGATCCGGGAAGAAACGGAGCGCGGGGGCGACTGGCGCGGCGTGCTGGAAGCGGTCCGGGGCATCGCTCCTGATGTTTGGGGTTGTTGGACGCATCGCGAACGACGCAGCTTTCTGCGGCATCTCCAATCCATTTGGACGGCACAAAGGTATCGCGTGCCGCCTGCAACGTACGATGCGTTCCGGCGGCTTGCAGTTCGCAAGCAGATCCACGTTATAGCAGGGCAGCTCACGGGAGCCCACAGCCGCGGTGAGAAAACGTTGCGCATGTCGATTTCGCAGGCCGATCGAACGATCCAACTCGACGCTCAGGTTGTGATTAACGCAACGGGCCCGAACCTGGACTACACGCGCATACGGCACCCGCTCGTGCGCAATGCGCTGCGCCGTGGCCTCATACGTTCCGATTGCCTTCGTCTCGGACTCGACGTAACGCCCGCACTTCAATGCATCGGCGAAGATGGCAGCATCGGCACCGGACTCTTTACGCTCGGTCCGGCGGTACGAGGGCGATACTATGAAACGACGGCACTGCCGGAGATCCGCGCGCACGCACTCTCCATCGCCCGGACGATTTGCCGGCAAACGCTTCGCCCAAAACTCGAAGCGGCATCGTGATCTCGCTTTCAGACGATGCGCTGGCGGCAATCATCGAGGATCGCGGTCTGGCCGCGGCAATGCGAGCCGGCATCGATGCGTTCCCGCGCTATCGCGCACTAATCCCCTTGCTTGCCGGCGGTTACACCCGCACGCAGCTTCGAAATACCGCTGAATTCGAATTGGTCGCCATGCAGTGGGCGGCCAACTCGGCAAGTCCGATTCACGACCATGGCGCCTCTCGATGCTGGATCGTGATGCTAGAAGGAGCGTTGGACGTTGAGAGCTTCGACCGTCTCGACGACGGGTCGACGAGTCACGCGTTCATAGAATCCCGTTCTCGCGCCGTCATCAAAACCGGCAATTTAGACCACCGCATGAGCTGGCGCGAACTCCATCGCGTAAAGAATCTCACGGACGCGAGCGCGTACAGCCTTCAGCTCTACGCCGGACCGCAAAGCGAATATGCGATCGTCGACGGCACCACATACGAATGTTCGCGCGCGAAGCCCGTACACGACACCACGCTTCGCATTTAGCTCAAGAGGTTTAACCCTGCCTGTCGATATCGTCGCGGCCGAAAGCAATCGCAGAAAGCCTGACGATCACCTGAAGTACCGCAGCTTTACTTCAAATAGTCGACGATCCACTGCACCCAGCGGCGATCCACGTCTTGGCTGCGAACCGGATCGCTAGGGAAATGGCCGCCAACGGGGTAGGCGAAAAATTGCGTCTTGGTCCCGCGATTGGTGAGCGCCCGGTACATTTCGTAGGATTGCGTGATCGGAACTCTTGAATCGCCCACGTCGCTCAAGATCAGCGTCGGAGTCGTAATGTTCCAGGCATACGTCAACGGCGATTGCTCTACGTATTCTCTCATCGCACCGCCGGCCCACGGCGATCTTTGGCCGAAGTTGTAACGTACCCCGACGCTGTTATCCGAGAGATCGTATTCATCGATCCAATTGTTGACAGCGGCGCCGGCTACGGCCGTTTTCCAGATGTTGTAATGGCCTTCCATCCACGAGGTCATGTAACCGCCGTAGGACCAGCCGGAGACGGCGATGCGCGACGCATCGACACGGTAACTGCGTTCTAAGGCCGCAATGCCGGCCATGACGTCGCGGCCGGGTCCCGCTCCGGCATCGTTGTTGATCGCATACCAATACTTCGCGCCCATGTTGTCGCTTCCGCGGTAATTAGGATTGAAGACGATGTACCCGTGCGCCGCAAGCAGCTGATTCAAACTGCTGAAACTAACAGACGACGAAGAGTTGGGACCACCGTGAATTACCAGCACCAGCGGGTACGATTTCGCGGGATCGTATGCGGGTGGGAGCGTTATCGTGCCGTTTTCATCGAAGCCTTCGTTGGTCCACGAAATAGGCTTTACCGCTCCCAAGTCGAGTTTCGCGATGTCGGAATTGTAGTTCGTGAGCTTCTGCGGTGCAGCAGAGTCCGAAGCCATGTAGTACAATTCGGTCGGCGAATCCGCTTCGCTTCCCGCAAACGCAATAGCACCCGTGTTTGCCACCGATGCATCGAGCCAATAACCTTGCACCGGTTGTATTCCGTGCAGATCGATGCGGTGAGCGGCCGACGATACCGGGCGCGTCCATAGCGCGGCGTCGGTATCTTTGTGACCGGAAACAATCAAGGCGTTCGACCCCGGCAGCCAGATCGCGCGCTGCACGTTACTGTTTACATCGTCCCCACCGGTAACGTCAACGCCGTCGCCGCCCGTTGCGGGAGCGACGAAGACGTCGTTCTCGGCCGACGGATCTCCGCCGTGCGGGTACCAATACGCGATGTGCTTGCCATCGGGCGAATACTCGCCGAAACCCTCGTACTTTCCATGGCTCGTAAGCGGCTTTATGCCGCCCGTCGCAACGTCGAGAATCGCGACAACGGCAAGGTCGCCGTCGGCATCATAGGCATTCGGCATCTTTGTAAAGGCGATCGATCTGCCGTCCGGAGACCACGATATCGGAGCGCCGGGCGAACTCGGCGGCTGCGCTGACGGCAGGCTCCACGACCCGCTTGTAAGACGGCGCTCGTGTTTCCCATCGCGGTCTACGAGCCAGATGTGATTCGGCTGCGGCGCCGACGTGGTGTTATAAGCTTGGTCTCCAACCACGAACGCATCGAGATGCTTCTCAATACGCGCTTTATTGGCCACCTCATCGGCCG
Organism: Vulcanimicrobiota bacterium; assembly: GCA_030854045.1. Lineage (GTDB taxonomy): Bacteria > Vulcanimicrobiota > Vulcanimicrobiia > Vulcanimicrobiales > Vulcanimicrobiaceae > JALYTY01. The sequence continues at coordinate 8,181 of JALYTY010000050.1, forward strand.
TTACGAAGGCGATAGCGGCGCCGTCCGGGCGCCATTTAAACTGCTGGACGCCCTGCGCGGCCTTCGTTACCGGCATCGGGTCGCCGCCGCGCATGTCCATTACGAAAATCTGCTGCTTGGGATCCTTCTGCGCCGGTAGTGCGAGGAACGCCAACCGCGTGCCGTCAGGCGACCACGCCGGAGACGAAAGGCCTTTGCGGTCGTAGGTGAGCTCGCGACTCGACTTTGCAGCGAGATCGTAGAGTTCGAGCGTGCGATCGTAGCGGTCGTCTTTTACGTTCGCCCGCGATACGATGTAAGCGATATCTTTCGCATCGGGTGAGATCGCGACGTCTCCGACCCCGATCATTTTCGGAAGATCGTCGAGCGCGATCGTTCGTGCAGAAGCGATACCCGAAGACGTTAAAGCGGCAACAAACAGCGCCGCGAAGAAGCGTTCCTTCATATCGATAGACCTCTTACTTCAAGTACCGGTCGAGCCACGACAACCAGCGTTTGTCGACGTCCTCCGAGCGCACCGGATCGGAGGGGAAGTGCCCGGCAACCGGATAGGCCACAAACTGAACCGTCGTCCCGTTGTCTTTTATCGCGTGATAGAGTTTGAACGAATTCGTGATTACGACGTTGTTGTCGCCGATATCACCCATGATCAGCGTCGGCGTCGTAACGAGGTGCGCGTAGGTGATCGGGGATTGATCTCGCCACTCTTGCGAATATTTCGGATTCGGTGCGACGCCGCGAAAGAACGGGACGTCGGTATAGACGTAGAATGCGAGATTGAAGTCGTCGAACCAATCGTCGAGCGACGCACCGCTTACCGCGGCCTTCCATACATGATAGTGCCCGATCAGCCACGACGTCATGTATCCGCCGTAGGACCAGCCCGACACGCCGATGCGCGATGTATCGACCATGCCCATTTTCTCAACTTGCGCTACGCCGGCCATTACGTCTTTGCCCGGCCCGTCGCCGGCGTCGTTCGTAATCGCCCGCTGGTATGCGTCGCCTAGGTTGGTGCTGCCGCGATAGTTGGGGGAGAATACAAAATAGCCGTGCGATGCGAAGATCTGGCGTTGAGCGTTCCAGCCGATTCCGGAGGCGCCTTGCGGACCGCCGTGTATCAAAAGCACGAGCGGCGCCTTTCCGCCGCGATAGTTAAGCGGATACGTCAGCGCTCCATCTTCGTTGAAATGCCCTTTGGTCGAATTCCAATTCACCGCAACCGTTTTAGCTACGCCGGTACGTCCTGCAAATACGTTATCGTCCGTAAGCGCGATTGCGTGGACTCCATCGTACATATAGAGTTCGCCCGGATGCGCCGGGGTGTCGGCGGTGAAGATGAGCGCCCCGTTGTTTGCGGCGTTCCCTAGACCCGTAATCTGCAGCGCACCGAGACGTATGCGGCGCGTGTGGCCGGCGAGCGGCCGATACCACAGCGCGCTATCGGTCCGGTCCGGAGTCGCAATCCATAGCCCATCGCCTTTCGCGTTCCACGAATATCCGTCGATATTCCGGTCGAGATCGGTACGGAGATCGGAGATAATCTTTCCGGCATCGTCCGCAACATAGAGATCGATGCCGCGTGTATAATCGCCGCCCGTATTACGGACGTACGCGATGCGGTCTCCATGCGGGGCGAATCCCGGAGCGTTCTCTACGTTCTTGCCGTCGAGGAGGCGGCGGCGGCGGCTCGCTACGTCGATAATCTCGATCCGTGATTCCAGCGAATCGCCGACGAACGGCGTAGGCAGGTGTTCTATCGCGAGGCTGCGCCCATCGGCGGACCAGGAAAGATCGCTGCCGCCGTCCGGATCGATGTCGCCGATGCTCCACGAACCCGACGTTAAACGGTGCGGCGTTCCGCCTCCCTGCGCGATCCACCACGCATGCTCCGGGGGCGTCGCCGAGCGATGCAGATAGTCGTTGTCGCGCACTTCGAATGCATCGTGGTGCTCGTCAACCGCTTTTTGACTCGGATCATCGTCCTGCGTCGCGTACGCGAAACGCGTTGCGTCGGGACTCCACGCATAGTTGTCGATGCCATTTTTTGCGTGCGTCACTTGACGCGCGTCCCCGCCGTCCATTCGCATGACGAAGATCTGCGTCTGCGGGTTCTTTTCGTCGTCGTCGAGTGCAACAAATGCAATGCTGCGGCCGTCAGCGGACCAATGCGGCAAGCCGACTCCCTTGCGGTCGAACGTGAGCGGCCGTTCCCGGCGCGACCGAACGTCGACGAGCATCAGCCGGCTCTCCCTTTTGTCCGTTTCGAAGTTCGACGTAGAACGCAAGAAAACTACCCGGGAGCCGTCGGGCGAGATCTGCGGATCGCTTATTGTAACCAGACGACGAGCATCCGAAAAATCAAAGGCGCTCGCGGGAACGGCCAACGCGCCGATGAGTACAAAAAGGCTCAGCCTAAAGACAACGCGCATGGTTCTTTCTTCATCCAAAATGCCGGGTAACTTCACAGTGCTCGGCGTAACCGCACTCCGCTCGCACCCTGCTAGTCCTTTAGCGAAACGGCTTCGCCGCTGCGCGTTAGAAGCCCGTCGCGTTCCAGCGCGAGAACGATCGAGCCCAGATCGTCGAGCGTTCGATTCGCAAGCAGCGGCTGCAGTTCGCGGTGCAGATCGAGCAGCGAAATACGCTGACCGTGCGCTAAGCGCCGCAAACGATCTACGATGCGTCCCCGGGCGTAACGCGTCGTGCGCACGAACGGAACGGCATTCTGCGGCGCCGGCGCCTTCGCGTATTGCTTCCGCAAGGCGGCAAGCCGGATTGGATCGACCGGCGCCGCGGCACACGACGTTTGGAGGGGGCAAAGCGCACAGAGCGGAGCACGCGCCGTGCAAACCCGCGCACCGAGGTCCATCATCGCCGAATTCCAGTCGTGCCCCCACCCGGACGGAATCTCCCGGCGCGCCGCCTCATCTATCTCAGTCGCGTTAGCCTTCGGCGGATATTCGATTCCGAAGGCCGTGCGGTGTACGATGCGCCGGACGTTCGTGTCCACCGCCGCATCGTCTTCGTTATATCCAAAAGCCCGGATCGCGGCTGCAGTGTAAGCGCCGACTCCGGGCAACGAGCGTAACGTCGCCGTTTCGCGCGGGATGTTTCCGTCGAATCGCTCCACGACATCGCGCGCGAGTTCGATCAGCCGGATCGCCCGGGAATTATATCCAAGGCCTTCCCATAGGCGGACGACATCGGAGGTCTTGGCTCTTGCAAGCGCGCTTACGTTGGAATATCGCGCTACGAATTCTTCGAACTTCGGGATCACGCGATCCACTTGCGTTTGGTGCAGCATGAATTCGCTTACGACCGTGTAGTATGGGTCGCGCACGATACGCCACGGAAGGCGGCATCGTCCGTCCCGCGCATACCAGGCGAGAAGCGCGTCCTGCGATGCGTTCATGAGCGTAAGGCCACGATTGCATCGCCGATGCGCCGGATTCCCTCGCTGATCTGAGCGCGTGTGACCGCCGTGAGCGCGAGCCGGAAATTGTGATCGCCGCCGGAATCCGCGTAGAACGCTTCGCCGAAAAGAAACGATGCGCCGAGGCGTTCGGATACGTCCAGTAGCGCCCTCGCGCGCAGTTCGCGAGGCGTCGAAGCCCATAGGTAGAATCCGCCGGCTGCTCCGGCGGCACGAACGTTCGGCGGCCAGTATTTTGCGATCGCCTCATCGGCAATGCTGCGCCGGACGAGCAGTTCCGCGCGCAACTGCGCCACGTGCGTGTCGTACCCGCGATCCAGATAATCGACGATGGCAGCCTGAACGTAGAGACTCGTTGCCATGTCGTACGCTTGTTTTCGAAGCAGCAAGCGTTCGAGAATCGTACGCGGAGCCGCTAGCCAGCCGACGCGCAAGCTCGGCGCGATGGTTTTCGAGAACGTCGAAAGATATACCACATGATCGGGAGCAAGCGAAACGAGCGGCGGCTGATGCTGCGACGCGATCGGACCATAGGGGTCGTCTTCAATAATCGGCACGCCGGCACGCTTCGCAATCGTCGTCAAACGCTCTCGCCGGTCCGCGTTCATCGTGGCATTCGTCGGGTTGTGCATCGTAGGCATCGTGTAGATGAAGCGCGGCCGCCGCGTCCGTAAGATCGCCTCGACGTGATCGACCCGCATGCCCTCTTCGTCTATTGGGACCGGAATCGCGCGCAAACCGTTGATTTGAAAGATCTGCAGCGCTCCGGGATAGGACGGCGACTCGACGATGATCTCGTCGCCCGGCTCGGCAAGGCTCTGCGCTACAATCATGATGCCTTGCGTCGAGCCGGTGAGGACGATGATGTTTTTGGGCGCGATTGTGGTTGCGCCTCGAGCATTCAGACGCGAAGATATCGCTTGCCGCAGGGGTTCGTATCCTTCGGAATCGCCGTAGGAAAGAATAAAACGCGGATCGCGTGCCACGCGTCCGAAGGATTGCGCGAGTTCGCCGAGCGGCGACGGTTCGTCGGGGGCGACGCCCTGAACGAACGAGATCCGCCCGGGTTCTTGTTTCGCGGCAAGCTCTCCCAGAATGTTGGGAAACTCGCCGACCCGCCATGGCGGCAGTGTTATCCACCACGGAACGCCGGCCGCCCGCTCCGGCTGTCCTCCGCGCAGGTGCGGGACAACGCGCGAACCCGAACCGACCCGCTGTTCGATAAGCCCGTCCGCGACCAGCTCGCGGTAAGCGTGAACGATGGTGCTGCGATTTACTTCCAGCCGGTCGGCCATCGTACGTTCGGGCGGCAGCCGTGTCGATTCGGGCAACGTACCGGCCAAAATGGCCTCGCGAAGATGCTCGTAAATCTGTCGATAGAGCGGAACGATCGACTCCCGATCCAGTTGCGGAAGCAGACCTGCCCATCCAATATTCGGCATGGAAGCGAGCCATTTCCGTAAGGGCGCAATAGCCACCTACGATGGTCGAAGGCCGCGGCGGCGAAGACCTGTTAGGATAAGCGGAGCAATCCGCTACTCCCGCACGCAGAATAGGAGCAACAATCGGTGGCTGAACACCAGGTCGACGCGGTCGTTATCGGCGCAGGGCCCGGCGGCTATCATGCCGCGATACGCCTAGGACAGCTCGGCAAAAAGGTCATCTGCGTCGATCGAGACGAGGTCGGCGGGGTCTGCCTCAATTGGGGATGTATTCCGACTAAGGCGCTGCTCCACGTGGGGGAAGTGATCCGGCACATCGATCATGCCGCAGCGATCGGCCTAAAAGTGCCCAAGGCCGAAGTGGACCGCGAAGGCGTCGCCAAGTTCAAAACGGACGTCGTGAATTCGAACGTGGGCGGCGTCAAGACGCTCTTCAAGGCCAATAACGTCGAGTTCTTGTACGGCGACGCGCGTTTCAAGAGCGCGACCGAAGTGGCGGTAAAGAAAAAAGACGGAACTGAAGAGGCCATCCGGGCGACGAACGTGGTTATCGCAACCGGGTCCGCCCCGATCGATGTGAAAGCGTGGCCCCGCGACCGCGACACCATCATCAACTCCGACGATGCGGTCGGCATGTCGCGCATTCCCAAAAACATGCTCGTGATCGGCGGAGGTGTCATCGGCCTTGAGTTCGCCACGGTTTATACGCGCGTTGGAGCAAAGGTGCTGGTTATAGAAGCGTTGCCGCAGTTGCTAACCGGAACCGATCTCGAGATATCGAAAACGCTCGGACGAATTTTAAAAAAGCAAGGCGTCGAAATCATGCTCGACACGCGAGTCGGTGCATTGAAGAAAAGCGGCAAGGCGATCGAGGCGACGTTCAACGGCGAAGCAACGAACGGCAAAGACGAGACGCGTGAATTCGACATGGTGCTGGTTGCTGTGGGGCGGCGGCCCGTTACCGATACGCTGGACCTCGCGGCAGCCGGCCTCTCGACCGACGACAAAGGGTTCATCGCGATCGATCAGCAGTGCCGCACCAAGGTCGCGAATATTTTTGCAATCGGCGACGTAACCGGGCAGCCTTTGCTCGCGCATCGCGCGATGAAGCAAGGCGTCGTTGCGGCCGAAGCGATGACGGGCGATAAATCGGCAGCGTTCGATCCGGCCGCGATTCCGAACTGCGTTTATACGGACCCGGAAGTTGCGACGGTCGGACTCTCCGAAGAAGAGGCGAAAGCCAAGGGCTACGAAGTGCGCATCGGAAAGTTTCCGCTCGCGGCAAGCGGCCGCGCGCGCACGATGAACGAAAGCGACGGCATTATCAAACTCATCGGCGATGCTAAGACCGACGCGCTTCTCGGCATGCACATCGTGGCGCCGCAAGCCGAGTCGCTTATCGGCGAGGGCCTCATCGCGCTCGAGATGGGCGCTACGCTCGAGGACATCGGACTCTCCATCCACCCGCATCCGACACTCACCGAAGGCATTATGGACGCCGCCGAAGCCGCTCACGGCAAAGCGATCCATATCGTGAACCCGAAGCCGAAGACGCCCGCGGGAGCAGGGGCGAAGTAGTGTGACCACCGGTGCGCGCGTGGTCGATCTCGGTTTTCGCGCGTACCGCGACGTCTGGGATATACAACACGCGATGCATGACGCGGTACGTGAGGGACGCGAACCCGACACCTGGATCCTGGTCGAACATCCGCCCGTGATCACGCTCGGACGCCAGGCGAAGCGCAATAATGTTCTGATGACGAACGAGATGCTCGCCGCTCGCGGAATCGACGTTGTAAACGTCGAGCGCGGCGGGGACGTTACATATCACGGCCCCGGCCAGCTTGTAGTATACCCGATCCGCAAACTGGAGCGCTTTCGTGAGGTTGTACCGCTCGTGCGAAGTCTCGAAGGAGCGATAATTGAAACCGTGGCCCGCTTCGGCATCGAAGCGCAACGCCGGCCGGAGCACGCCGGCGTGTGGGTGGACCGAAATCAAATATGCGCGGTTGGCCTGGCCGTGCAGAAGATGGTCTCGCTGCACGGAATCGCACTCAACGTTTCGACGGAATTAAACTATGACGCCTTGATCAACCCCTGCGGCTTAACCGATCGCGGCATCACGTCAATTTCAAAAGAAGCGGGCAGGGCGATTGCAATCGACGAAGTCAAGCCCGTGCTGCTCCGGGAATTGGAGCGTGCGTTTTTCACAAAGTTCGCCCAAGAATCATCATGGCTATCGAAATCGATCTAATCGACACGAGTCCGGAAGCTCGAACTTCCCATCTGGCACGCAAGCCCGATTGGCTGCGCGTATCGCTTCCCGGCGGCGAAGATTACGAACGCGTCAGAACAAAAGTCAATGCGCTCGGGCTCAACACCGTATGCAAAGAGGCGGCATGCCCGAACGTCGCCGAGTGTTGGGGCGCGGGAACGGCGACGATCATGATTCTCGGGGACACCTGCACGCGCGGCTGCCGCTTCTGCAACGTAAAGACCGGCAACCCCAAGGGCGTCGTCGATTGGCTCGAGCCCGCGCGCGTGGGCGACGCGGTCCGCGACCTCGGCTGGAAGTACCTGGTGCTGACGGCGGTCGATCGTGACGATCTAGCAGACGGCGGAGCATTGATTTTTGCCAACACGATACGCGCCATACGGGAACGCGCGCCGGAGGCGAAAGTCGAAATACTCAGCGGCGATTATCGCGGAAACCTATCGGCGCTCAACATCGTGATGGACGCCAGGCCCGACGTGTTCGCGCACAATCTCGAAACGGTTCGCCGACTCACTCCGGGCGTTCGCGACAAGCGCGCGACCTTCGATCAATCGTTACGCATCCTCAACCATGCCAAAGAGCGGGCTCCCTCGCGGTATACCAAAACCTCGATCATGCTCGGACTCGGCGAAACGGCAGACGAGATCGAATCAACGATGGACGATGCCCGAAGTGCCGGCGTCAACATCTTTACGATGGGCCAATACCTTGCGCCCTCAAAGCGGCATCTTCCCGTCCGAGAATTCGTGACGCCCGAACAGTTTACGGCTCTGGGCGCGCTCGCCGAAACCAAAGGTTTCCACCAGGTCGTATCGAGCCCGCTTTCACGGAGCTCCTACCACGCCGAACAAGCCTTCTCCGAGGGACTCTAAGCCGCTCGCCGCGGGATGCAACTGGAGGTTTTTCGCGAAGGGGTTCGCCGCTAATGACTGACTTTTTTCTTCGGCGTCCTATCTTTGCCGCCGTTTGTTCCCTCGTCGTTCTCATCGCCGGCCTCGTCGTTATCCCGACCTTGCCGATCGCGCAATACCCGCAAATCGCTCCACCGGTCATCACGGTATCGGCGACGTACATCGGCGCCAGCCCCGAATCGGTGGAGAGCGCAGTAACGACACCGCTCGAGAACGCAATCAACGGCGTCGAGGGGTTGCGGTATATCAGTTCGACGAGCGCTCAGAACGCCTCCACGATAACGTGCACGTTCGCGCTCGGTACCGATCTCGACATTGCCGCAAGCGACGTGCAGAACGCCGTGCAGTCCGCGACCGGACAGCTTCCCAACGAGGTGAAGCAGACCGGGATCACGGTAAGCAAAAATTCGGGCTCCTTCGTTATGGCCTTAGCCCTCACGTCGAACAACTCGAAGTACGACTCGCTCTTCTTGAGCAATTACGCCGAGCTGAACGTCGTAAACGATCTCAAACGCATCCCCGGCGTCTCCGACGTGCGCATCTTCGGTCAGCGGCGCTACGCGATGCGGGTTTGGCTCGATCCCCATGCGCTTGCCGGGCGCGGACTGGCTGCGACCGACGTTACGACGGCGCTCGCCGAACAAAACGTCAACGTCGCCGCCGGCAGCATCGGCTCCGCTCCCGAAGCATCGGACCAGCCCTACACCTATTCCGTCAATGCGGTCGGCCGGCTTACGGACCCCGCGCAGTTCCGCAATATCATCATCAAGAGCGATCCAAACGGCGGCTTCACGAAGCTCGGCGACGTCGCGCGCGTTGAATTGGGTGCCGAAGATTATTCGAGCTTCATCCGCTTCGACGGAAATCAAAACGTGGTCGGCCTCGGGGTGCTGCAGCTCCCGACCGCAAACGCGCTCACCGTATCGAGAAGCGTCATCAGCAAGCTCGACGAACTTCAGCAGAAATTCCCGCAGGGCGTCACCTACAAGGTCGCGTTCAACTCCACGACGTTCGTCTTCGAGTCGATCAAAGAAGTCGTCATCACGCTGCTGCTTTCGATCTTGCTCGTCGTGCTCGTGATCTATCTCTTCCTGCAAGATCCGAAATCGACCCTCATCCCCGCCGCAACGATTCCCGTTTCGTTGATCGGAACGTTCTTTGTGATGAAGATATTCGGATTCACGATCAACACGATTACGCTATTCGGCCTCACACTCGCGACGGGGCTCGTGGTAGACGATGCCATCGTAGTCATCGAAAACATCGCTCGCTATATTCACGAACATAAGGTGAAAGGGGTCGAGGCGGCGGCGCTCGCCATGCACGAGATTCAAAGTGCCGTCGTTGCCTCATCGCTCGTACTGCTTGCGGTCTTTATACCCGTAGCGTTCTTTCCGGGAACGACGGGACAGCTTTACAAACAATTCGCGCTCACCATTGCGGCCTCGATTTCGATCTCTCTCTTTGCCGCGCTCACGCTTGCGCCCACGCTTTCGGCCAAGCTGCTCAGCGACAACGCCGAATCGACGAGAGGATTCTTCGGCTGGTTCAACCACCATTTTCATCGCTTCCGCGACTGGTACGGCCGCGCGCTTCCGAAACTATCCCGCGGCAGATGGCTCGTTTTGGCCTCCTTCGTTATCGCACTCGGTCTTACGGCATATTTGTTCGTAAGCTCACCGAGCGGCTTCATCCCGAACGAAGATCAAGGCTACTTTATCGCACTCGTACAGGCACCCGAAGGCTCGTCGCTCGCAAGCGAACACGATGTCGCTCTCAAGGCGGAGAAGATTATCCGGGATACTCCGGGCGTTCGGGACGTCTTCGATGTCGGCGGATTCAGTTTCACCGGCTCGGCGCCGAACCGCGGCATCATGTTCGTTCAGTTGCAGCCGTGGTCCGACCGCACGAGTGCGGCCGAGCAGATAAATGCGCTGCTGTACTACGGGAAAAACGCGATCGTTCCGAAGTTTGCAAAGCAGATCCCGGAGGCGACCGTCCTTGCGTTCAATCCGCCGGCGATCAACGGCGTAGGTTCTTTCGGCGGCTTTCAATTTGAATTGGAGGACCGAGGCAACGTCGGCTTGGACACGCTGATGAAAACGGCGAATCAGTACGCCGTGTTAGGCAACGCTCCATCGCAGCCGCTCAACCAAGTATTCACGCAGTTCCGCATCAACTCTCCCCAGCTCCAAGTCAATATCGACCGAAACAAAGCCAAGTCAGTGGGAATCTCGCTGAGCGATCTTTTCAGCACGCTGCAGATCAATCTCGGCTCCCTCTATGTCAACGATTTTAACTACCTCAACCGCTCGTATCGCGTTTACGTACAGGCGGACGCTCCGTACCGCGATCGCATTAGCGCGCTGCAAGATCTGTATGTCAGATCGTCGCAATCGGGCGGCCTCACTCCGGTCTCAGCGCTTGTAAACAGCGCGGTACGGCAGGCGCCGCCGGTCATCGACCACTACAATCTTTTCCGTTCGCTTGAGATAAACGGAAGCGCGAAACAAGGCTACGGCACGAGCCAAGCAAACGACGCGATGGCGGCGATCGCGAAAAAAGTAAACCCGCCGGGGGTAAGCTACGAGTGGTCGGGACTGACGCTCGATGAAATCGAATCGGGTCAGCAAAGCGCGATCATTTTCGCGCTCGGATTGGTCTTTGTGTTTCTCGTTCTTTCCGCCCAATACGAAAGCTTCGTCGATCCGCTGATCGTAATACTTGCCGTGCCGGCCGCGCTGCTCGGCGCGCTCGCCTTCATGGATTATCGAAACATCTTAGGGATCACGGCGTTCTTTCCGACGCCGATCCCAACGATTGGAGCGATTCTCGGAGGAGCCCTGGGTCTCTCGAAAGACGCTTACGCACAAGTCGGCTTCGTTATGCTGATCGGGCTTGCGAGCAAGAGCGCGATTCTTATCGTTGAGTTCGCAAATCAGCAACTACGCGGCGGAGCCGACATCGTAACCGCGGCCATGCGAGCCGCGCAGACGCGGTTGCGTCCGATCCTCATGACGTCGATCGCGTTCATCATTGCGGTCCTTCCCCTCGTCTATGCAACGGGCGCGGGCAGCGGTGCGCGCCACTCCTTAGGAACGGTGGTTTTCGGCGGGATGCTGATCTCGACTATTCTCAATCTCGCAATCACGCCCGTGCTCTACATCATCATCAAAACGCTCGCCTCACGCGGAAAGCGCAGTACCGATGGCAGATCGACGGGCCTCCTCGGCGAAGCACCTCCGCCGGAAGTACAGCCAACTCACGCTTAAAACGCCCCAGTTAGTCGCTAGGCGGTGCAGGAACGGCGCGAGGGATTTAATCTTCATAAGCGCAAGAAGCCGGACGAGAACGTGATACTTTTAATAGTATTCGGCCGCCGATTGGAGTTGTAGTCGTTATGCCTTGCTTCAGCCTTTTTCGAGCCGGCGCAGCCGCTGTTATAGCGGTTTCATTCGGCTCATTCGCCGTTCCAGCGGCGGCGGACACGGGGCCATACGGCACCGTAGTTGACGGCGCTAACTTGGCGATCAAGAACGCGATGACACATAAAGCGCCGCCGCCGGCGATTCCCGCCGGAACGGTCGCCCAGGTGCCCCCGGTCAATCAGCAGCCGATCGGTGCTGGGCAAACATCCGCAGCGGTGGGACTTCCGGTAGGATTTACATACACCGCGGACCTTTCGATCGCAAAGCCGTATGGGAACGTCGGCTCGTACGCGGGGCGATGGCTGCCGGGCGGTCTCGATCTCGTAGCCGCATACGGCTTCAATTCCACGACGCGCCTGGTTGCAAGCGAATACCAACTGCAGCACTACCCGGTCGGCTTCGATAGCGGAACGGTTCCGATCTATCTTCGAGGATTCGCCAATCCGATCGGCTGCGCGAATTTAGACAACACGGCCTCCAACGGCTGCTCCGCAAGCAACATCAACGTGCGCACTAAAGACACGTTCGGACTCTTTATGTTGCAAAAACTCTTCGCGTTTAACGTGAAAGGACGCGCGCTTCCGATCGTCGTTTCGCCGACGTACGTGGCTCGCACGTCGATCATCGGCCAATCGACGCGCCACGACGACGTAGTTCCGTTCGCATCGAGCCCCCCGGACGGTCCGACGTTTTTTGATGTAAAAACCCGCACCGCTCAAGTTCAATCCCTCGCATTTACGGTGCCTTTCCTGAAGACGCCTAAAATGTTCGGGACGTTTACCGCCGCGCCGAGCTGGCTCGTGCGTCCATCGGGACTCAATGAGACCAATAAAGCGCAGATCTATCAGATACTCTACTTGGAATACACGCCGACCGCGCGGACGACGATCTTCTTCGAGCCGCAAAGCTCGCGCGATTATCTACCGACCGATACCTACCCACAGCACCTCGCCGCATACTTTCTCGGTGCCTCGTATCGCACAACGAAGACGACGTTCGTTCAAGTGGTTCTTAACAGCGGCGGCCCGACGAACGAAGGCTCCTACGGAATAAGTTCTATCTTGTGCGACAATGCATACGATGCCGGCGCCTGCGCACCGGTAATCGGCGGCTTAAAAGCAACTCAACTTCAAGTTCAGTTCGGCATCGGTTCGCCGAGCGTGCTCCCATTCTAAGCGGAAAATGAAACCATGAAATTGCGCATCACAAGAAAACTCATCGCAGTTACCGGCCTAATCTTGGTATCCGCTTGCGGAGGCGGCAGCGGAAGTTTCTCCACACCGAACGTTACGCCGTCGGCGCCGGCTCTTACCAGCCGTATCGTAGGCATCGGCGACAGCCTCACGGCTGGATATCAGGCCGGCGGATTTCTCGGGCAGTTCGCTCCTCCGGTTCCCAATCCGAATCCGGGCGCTCCGTTTCCGATCGTTCCGCCCGGCCAAGAATCCGGATTTTGGTCGCTGCTTTATCAACAGGCAACCGGTCAAACCTGGATTTCGCAAGCGAATCCTCAGGGCTCCGTACTGCCGTTGATCGCCGGCCCCGGACTTGCGAACGAATTAGTTACGGCAGGGCCGACGTCGCCGCTTCCATTTGCGGCCTCGAAGCCGAACGGCTGTCAAAGTAACGATCTCGCCGGCTTTAGTTCGACGCTTTGGACCAATACGCGCTTGAACCCGAGCGCGACTACGCTCGACCTCGCCGTCCCCGGCATCACCATGCATGAAGCCATTGCGATGAATCAACCGCTGGCTCCGACGTGCGCACCGATTCCCGGAATATCGCCCACCGTTGCCGGGCTGTTGGCCGTAGTAAACGGCGAAAGTTCACTCTTCTATCCGGTGCTCGGCCGCTTTTCTTCGACGCTCGGTAAGAATCTTACCGAACTCAACGCAGCGGTATCGTTAAAACCCACGCTCGCTACCATCTGGCTCGGAGCAAACGACTTACTGAAATATACCTTCACCGGCGGTCAATTCTGCCTTGGTGACAGCACCCACATGGTCGGCGGTACGTGCGCCATCGACACGAGCGGCGCGCAAGTTCAGACCGATATGACGACAATCATCACCGCGCTTCAGAAGACCGGCGCGAAAGTAGTCGTAGCCAACCTTCCCAACGTTCTCAAACTTCCACAATTTGCGAGCGTCGCAGCGCCGCCTGCTCCCGCTGCCTGCGCGCTGCAAACCTACCTCGTTTGCGTGTACGAAGGAGTCCTTACGCCGTTGCTGATCGCAAAAGGCGACCCGAACGCCCAGGCGGACGCACAAGCCGCCGCGACGGCGATAACGGCATACATTGCGGCGACGTACGGCCTTGCGCCCAATGGATACGTGAACGAAACGGGCGCCATAACCGCGCTCCAGCAGGCGCTCAATCCGGCGACGGGGCAAATTACCGTCTCCAACATCAATCTCGACCCGAACGGACCCGGAACGGGGCTCGGCGCTCTTTATCTGACGCCCACCTTCGCGGCTGCGGTTCAGAGCTACAACGACACCATCAACGCGGGAATCGCAACGGCAGCCGGGGCGCTCGGAGTTCCAGTTGTACCGGTCAGAGATATCAACGATGGAATCGCAAGCGGCAGCGGGCCGTATTTTCTCCAGGCCGTCTCAATAAATCCGGCGCCGAACCCTCGCACGGGCGCGCCGTTTACGTGCTGTTCGCTCGCCTTTGGATTCGGCTTGCTGAGCTTCGATGGATTGCATCCGTCGAACACGGGATATGCGCTGATCGCGAGCGCGTTCATCCAAACGATCGACAGCGCGTACGGGGCGTCTATCCCACAAGTAAATCCGCAGGCGGTATATCAAGGAACGGGGCCCAACGCAGCGTTTCCCGACCCGTACGCGCCGCATTAAGACGTTGCTAGAGTACGGCTCCGAGACGCTCCGGGACTCTAGCATCGTTGTGGAAGACGCTCGAAAAACCCCATCGTGGGGTTTTTCTGCTCGGCCACTTTTTTGGAAGAACGAAGTTTTGAAGTGCGCATCCGTGCGCAGTCCAAAAAAGTTGGACGCTTCCACAACGATGCTAGAGTCCCGGAGCGTCTCGGAGCTCTACTATTACGTGGCGGCGTATTGAGAGACGAAAAGGGATGGTGCGGCGAAGGTACTTTGCATGACCGATACGATCGACGTCGATTCCCTGGCGGCAGCGGAAAACGTCCGCATTATCGACATTCGTCAAAAGCCGGATGGCCGTCAGATTCCTAAAGCGGAACGCTACGATGCCCGAGCGCTGCTTGCAACCGAGTTTCTTCCGTTTTCACGTGCGGATAAGATCGTTGTGTATTGCGGCAGCGGAAATTCATGTCAAGATGTCGCCGCAGAACTACGCGAACGCGGGCATAACGCGATGGCGCTCGAAGGCGGCTACGCTAAATGGAAGGAAGCGGGACTTCCAACGGAACCGCTCTCCGAGCCGAAACCGATATAACGGAGCGGGTTATGCGAGTCTAGGCTGCATCCGCGCTTTGTCGATGGTGCGGTTTATGCTGCTCACGGTAGCTGCATAACACTCGCACGACGCTTCCTCCAAGCCTTCGCGATCTAAAATAGAAAGCGCTCCGCGGCGGTACTTTATCAGACCGGCTTGCTGCAATGTCCCTGCTGCCAGCGTTACGGCGGGACGGCTGGTGCCAAGCATTATTGCAAGGAACTCTTGGGTGAGAAAGTACTCATCTGCGCCGGCGCGATCGCTCGTGGAGAGCAGCCAGCGCGCGCATCGTTCGTTTAAGGAGTGGAGCCGGTTGCATCCGATCGATTGCTCCATGAAGTTAAAGAGCGACTCGGTGTACGCATAGACCACCTGCCGAAAAGCGCTCGACTCATCGACGAAACGCAGGAAGTCGCTGCGACGCATATATTTAGCATCGCCTTCGATCTGACATATCATGTCGCGGCCCATCCTGCGAGCATCGAAGAGCAACTGCGAACCCGAAAGCCCTTCCAGTCCGATGGTGGCGACCTCGACTGCGTCGCCGTTTTCCATTACGGCCAGAACGGAAAGTACTGCGCCCACGGGAAAATAAACGAGCTCGATGGCATCTCCGGAGCGATAGATTACCTCCTTCAAAGGCAGGTGCTCGTCGTGCAAATACTGCGCGATTTCCGAGGCGTCGCCTGGAGGCAGCGAATCGAGTAGTCGGTTTCCCGTGAGGTGAGTTAGCATTGGGCTCCTTGCCGAGTGTCTCGAGCAAGTAAGCGCACCCGTATTAAAGGAGCTGCCTGCTAAATAACATTTACATCATAGCACACTTCCGCGGCTTCATTTATTTGACGACTCCGTACGGCTTTGGACCGAAAAGAGCCGGCAATCGTTACTATCATTATGTTGTCAACGATCGGCGAGCTGCGATTCTGAGGCCGCCGTTTGAAGCGACGACGGGGTTTACCGCAAAACGAATGCAAAAGTGTAGCTCGCAATTTCAGGATGGTGCATTGGGCCGGACCGGCATTGAGCAAATCGTGCTCAAAGGTTCCGAATACGACCTTTTCTCGAGAGCGACGCTCTGTGCGGAGTTGGACCGGATCGTAGGCCGCGAGGCGGAGATAGATTTTGCAGGCGTGCGCTACGTCGACGCCTCAGCCTTAGGCTGCCTCGTGCGCCTCCACAATCGCCTGCGCGATCGATTCCGTGCTACGCCGCGCATACGATTGCGGAACGCATCGCGGCATATCGTCCGAATACTCGATCTCTGCGGCTTCGAGCGGCTGTTCTCGTATGGCGCTGAACACGATTCATGAGCAGGTTCACATTGTTTAAGCGTTGCCTGATCTGCGTGGGAAGAGATGCGGATATTTTGAGGGCGTTAGGCGTAGACTCCGCGGAGGCGGAGGGCTTTTACTACGCGGTCGATCGCTAGTGCGTAGGCGGCGGTGCGCAGAGTGGTGTTGTGGCGCATCTTGATTGCCCGCACTTCGCGTAGATTCGTCAGGAGCACATCTTCGAGTTTTTCGTTGACCTCGGACTCTTTCCAGAAATAGCCCATGCGGTCTTGTGCCCATTCGAAATATGACACGGTCACTCCGCCGGCATTAGCCATGATGTCGGGAATGACCGATATGCCTTTTTCTCTGAAGATGTTCGCCGCTTCCGGAGTCGTCGGACCGTTTGCGCCCTCGACGATAAGCAGCGCCTTCACCTGTGCCGCGTTATCCGCGGTGAATACCTTTTCCAACGCAGCGGGCACGAGAACGTCGCAATCGCTCGTAAGCAACTCCGCGTTGCTGATCTTGTCGCCGCCTTTGAACCCGTCTAGGTTGTGATTTTTGGCAACCTGCTCGATTGCCGCCGGAATATCGATGCCCTCGGCGTTGTAATACGCGCCCGTAACGTCCGAGATTCCGACGACTTTGCAGCCGCGCTCGGCAAAAAGCTTCGCCGCATACATGCCGACGTTGCCGAATCCTTGAATGGCAATGTGCGCGCTCTCCGGAGCCATTCCCATCTGCGCCATCTCATCGAGCGCACAGATCGTCACGCCGCGTCCTGTGGCCTCGACCCGCCCGCGGGAACCCCCTATTTCCAGCGGCTTACCCGTTACAACGCCCGGAACGTTTTGCCGGACGTGCATCGAGTACGTGTCCATAAACCATGCCATTACCTGCGGCGTGGTGTTGACGTCGGGCGCCGGAACGTCCTTATCCGGGCCAACCACCTCAACGAGTTCGGCGGCATACCGGCGAGTAATACGTTCCAGTTCACTCTGAGAAAGCGTCGAGGGATCGCAGGTTACTCCGCCTTTGCCGCCGCCGAAGGGCAGGTCGACTACGGCGCACTTCCAGGTCATCCAGAACGCGAGAGCGGTCACCTCGTCGAGCGTTACGCCCGGATGATATCGAATGCCGCCTTTAGCGGGTCCCCGCGCGAAATTGTATTGAACTCTGTAGCCGGTATAGACTTCGAGTTCTCCGCTGTCGCGCTGAAACGGAATGGAGAAAATGATCTGGCGCGACGGATGCGTCAGTATGCGCCGCATGCCGGCATCGAGCTCCAGAAGATCGGCAGCCTCGTTGAAATAGGTTATGCCGTCTCCGAACACCGAGACTTCGCGTACCGCAGTGGTCATTGAAAATACAGCCTCCGACGCAGTTCGAGCCTTTGATAGGGAAGGGTTTTCGGTCGAGCGGTTTCTACCTACACATTGAAGCGAAAATTCACGACATCTCCCTCGTGCATGACGTATTCCTTGCCCTCGCTGCGGAGTTTACCCGCATTTCGCAATGCATCCATCGTCTTCAATGCGACATAATCGTCATACGAAACGACCTCGGCTCGGATGAAGCCCCGCTCGATATCGGAGTGAATCTTCCCGGCTGCTTGAGGCGCTTTGGTTCCTCGATCGATCGTCCAAGCGCGAACTTCTTTTTCGCCGGCCGTCAGAAACGTCGTAAGGCCCAGCAGATCGTACGCCGTGAGCGCCAGCTCGTCGAGTCCGCTCCGTTGTATACCCAGTTCCGTACAAAATTCGCGCGCTTCTTCGTCGCCGAGACCGGCGAGTTCGGATTCGATCTTGCCGGAAAGCAGAACCATCGCGCTGCGTTCGCTGCCCGCGATTTCGCGCACTGTTTCCGCTAGCGGACCGGGCGCTCCAATTTGGGTTTCATCGACGTTGGCGACGTAGAGTAGCGGTTTCGCCGTCAACAGGAACGATTCTGCCGCCACTTCGGCTTCGAGCGTCCCGCGCGGGAACGATCGAGCCGGCGTGCCGGCCTCCAATGCCGCAACGATATTTCTTGCGGCATCGAGGTGTGCGCGCAACTTCGGGTTGGATCGCGCTTCGCGTTCCATTTTATCCGTGCGTTTTTGCATCGTCGCAAGATCTGCAAGCGCGAGTTCGATCGCGACGATCTCGATGTCGCGCTTCGGTTCGGGAACTCCCTCGACGTGCGTTACGTTGGCGTCCTCGAAGCATCGCACGACCATTGCAATCGCATCGGTTTCGCGGATATGGCTAAGAAATGCGTTGCCTAAGCCCGCTCCCGTGCTCGCGCCGCGAACGAGCCCCGCGATATCGACGAACCGCACGGTTGCCGGAACGATTCGCTCGCCCTTGACTAATTTTTGCAGCACGGCCAAGCGATCGTCGGGAACTGCGACCTCGCCGACATTGGGTTCGATCGTCGCAAACGGATAGTTGGCCGCGAGCGCTTGCGCGGAGCGCGTTAGGGCATTGAAGATGGTCGACTTGCCGACGTTAGGCAAGCCGACTATTCCGCATGAAAGAGCCATGTGTGAGGCTCTGCGGTTCGTCTGCGGGGTGGGCACATGCCTGCCTCGGCAAGATAATCCAAGAGGCGCGTCGGATACGTCAGCATGCGGCAAATGAAGGTCGACAAACTGGGCATCGACCTACTGACACACGACCCGGTCGTTATTCTCAAGGACATGGACGGGTCGCATTATCTTCCAATCCTGATCGGCCCCTTTGAAGCGACGGCCATTGCGTTAGCTCTCGAAGGAGCGGCCGTGCCGCGGCCGCTTTCGCACGATTTAATGCGCAGCATTTTCGAAACGCTCGACGCTACGCTGGAACAAGTCATCATTCACGACATTCGCGATTCGACTTTTTTTGCAAAGCTGGTGGTGCGCTGCGACGAAGAATTGCAAGAGATCGACGCGCGACCCTCCGACGGCATCGCGCTCGCCCTTCGAATGAAAACGCCGATCTACGTCTCCGATAAAATCGTGCTGGAAGAAGCGACATCGGACAAAAAATCCGTCGACGATTCAGAGATGAACCGATTCAAAAAATTTCTCGATGAGCTAAAGCCCAGCGACTTCAACCGCTAGGTAATGGCGTTTATTCGGTTCAGCTCTTCGTCGCTACGCGCCTCATGTGCTTACGCACACTTCGGCGCTATGCTCCTCGATCTGAACCGAATAAACGCCATTACCGGCTTTGGAGGCTGCAACAACGGTAAGCGCAAACACGATAGGCTACGACAAAGGGGAGAATGTGGAGACTGCGGAGCGGGCCGATATTGGGGTCTTTGGAGGGTCGGGTTTTTATTCGCTTATTGAGAATGCGCGAGAGGTTTGGATCGAGACGCCGTATGGAGCGCCGAGCGACCGTATCGCACTGGGTGAGATCGCGGGGAAAAAAGTAGCGTTCTTGCCACGGCACGGAAAGGACCATCGCTTTCCGCCGCAATCCATAAACTATCGCGCAAATATCTGGGCGATGAAGATGTTGGGAACGCGATACATCATCGCACCAAATGCGTGCGGGTCGCTGCAAAAAGACGTCAAGCCCGGCTCCATGGTCGTCTGCGATCAACTCGTGGACCGGACCAACGGCCGCAAAGACACGTTTTACGATGGACCGGTTACGACGCACGTGAGCTTTGCCGACCCGTACTGCCCCACGCTTCGCCCGATCGCAATCGAAGCGCTGCAGTCCCTCGATATCGAAACGCACGAGCGCGGAACCGTTGTGGTCATTCAAGGCCCCCGCTTTTCGACGCGTTCTGAATCGAAGTGGTTCCAAAGCCAGGGCTGGGAAGTAATCAACATGACGCAGTATCCCGAGGCGTATCTTTCTCGTGAGGCCGAGATTTGCTTCGTGAACATATCGCTCATTACGGATTACGATGTCGGGATAGATGGAATCGCCCCGGTTTCGCATCACGAGGTGATGGAAGTGTTCAAGGCAAACAACGACCGCGTAAAGAGCGCGATCGGCACGATCGTGAAAAAGATCGATCTGGCCGCTGACTGCAGCTGCCGGCACGCGCTTGCCGGCGCACGGGCGTAATATCGTGCGCCGCCGCGGACAGAGGATCGATCTCGTAGCATACCTACGGGCGTTACCCGCGCTTGCGCGCCATCCCTCGATCCTCGCGATGCCGCTGTTAGCGGCACTAATCGCCATGCTGGTCTCATACACGAGCGGCGCGTTCACCGATCCCCTCGGCGGATTCGGCAGTGGAATATTCGCGATGATCGTGCAGATCGTCTATCTGTTCTCGTTTGGCGTAGCGGTCATTCAAGCGAGCAATATCCAGCGCGGCTTCAAGACGACGTTCGACGATGCTTGGGAGGAAGCGCGTCGCAAAGCAGGCGGTATTCTGATGGCCGCGATCGGGCTGCAGTTCTTAGTCTACGTCGCGATTTATATCGGCAGTCTGCTCGGAAGCGCTGCTACGATCGTCCTGCAGATGATCGCATATTTTTTCCTCATTCTCGCAATTCCGGCGGCCGCCATCGGCGGACTTCCGGGCGGTCTCGCGATATCGGGGTCCTTCCGTTCGGTCCGTGCAAATCCGGCTGCGTGCATCATCCTAGCAGTGGTTTTTATTGCGCTATGGGTGTTCTTGCCTATGTACGCCGCAACGCTTATCGCCGGAAGGACGAACGACCTCGTATATCAGCTTGTTCTGGCGGCGATTCACGCGCTGGTGCTCGCATATCTCGCCTTTCCGTTTTCAAGCACGTACGACGATATCGCCTTCCGGGGATAGAAGGATCTAGCGTGGTGACACTAGCTGCACAGCGACATGCGCACGATTTCACTTACCATCGCGGGGCTGACGTTGGTGCGTGCCATCCGCTGCGCTTCGTTGAGCTTGGTCACGAGCGCGATCGCCCGTACGGCATCAAGTGTTGGAAGATCGCGGATTGCATCAGCGTAATCGACGGACATCATCGGAGCGCCCGCTCCCGCGGCCGCTACCGCGGTCCAATCGCGTACCAGCGACTTGATTACTTCGAGCCCTTCGTCTAAGGTGTCACGCGAAGCCCAATTCTCGGGCGCAACGTCACCGCGCAGTACGGAGAAGAACCACTGCGCCACTGCAGCGCGCAGCGACTCTTCTTCGCCTTCGAGCGACGCAAGCGCGCGACTTACGCTTCCTCCTCCGAGCGATGCGCCGAGTTGCGCTTGTGCTTCGTCGCGGCCGGAAGCTAAGAGGATGTCGCGAACCTGCGCGTGCGAGAGGGGCGCAAATCGCAGCTCGATGACGCGCGAACGAATAGTCGGCAGCAGACGCCCGGGTGCCGATGAAGTTAGGATGAGTACGACGCCCGGCGGAGGCTCTTCGAAAAACTTCAAGAGCGCATTTGCCGCGTGGTGCGTTGCAAAGTCGATATCGCCGAGCAGCAGCACGCGAAGACCGCCGGAATACGATTGCATCGACAACTGGCGAACCAGGTCGCGCGCCGTAAGCCCCTCCGATTCATAAAAGCCCGTCGCCGAATCGCTCTCGCCGATCTTCAAAATGCCGGTGTGCTCCAGAAAGTCCGGATGGCGGCCGGCATTCAGACTCGCGAAGAGCTTGCATGACGGGCACGTGCCGTCGTAGCCGAGCACGTTTTCCTTAGGAGATTCGCAGAGTAGCGACTGAGCCAAGCGCCGGGCAAAGGTCTTCTTGCCGACGCCGGGAGGCCCCGAAAACAGATAGGCGTGCGAGATCGTCGCGCGCGTGATCCGGGAGAAATACTGCTTTGAACCCGCAGCGCCCGCAACGTCGAAGTGAAGCTCGCTCATCGCGGCACGTTTTGCAGCACGGTTGCGAAAGCTTGAGCCGCAAGATCTTCCGGAGGCTTCGTAGCATCGAGAACGCGATAGCGCGGTGCCGACGACGCGAGCTTGAGGAAACCGTGTCGAACGCGCGTATGGAATTCGTCGTCCTCAGATTCCAGACGATCCGGCAGCAACCGCCGAGCCGCCACTCGCTCGCGCGAAATCGCAACAGGAATGTCCAGAAGGAACGTAATGTCTGGCATCAAGCCGTCGGTAGCAGTGCGGCATATTGTCTCGAGGAGATCGAGATCGATACCGCGGCCAAAGCCCTGATATGCAAGCGTCGAATCGACAAACCGGTCGCAGAGCACGATTTGACCCGACTTTAACGCCGGTTCGATCGCCTCGACGACGTGTTGGGCTCGAGCCGCGTTGATAAGAAACGCTTCGCTCAGCGGGAGCAAATCCAGTGCCCGCTCCAAAAAGAGGCTGCGAATCGCATCGCCGGCGGGCGTCCCGCCCGGCTCCCGCGTGGTCAGTACGGCGCTTCCACGGCTACGCAACCGCTGCGACAAGTGCGAAATCAGCGTGCTTTTTCCGCACCCTTCGATGCCTTCAACGGTAACGAACATTGCCTTATTCTATTTTAAAGATGCGGACTCTGCGGTTGGGTTCCAGGCCGGTGCTGCGGGACTGCAGGCGGTATTTTTCAGCAAGCTGATGCTGCATTCGACGCAAATACGATGTTTGCGGAGAGAGATCGGCCGCTTGACTTGTCAGCAAAACCTGATAGACGGCCTCTTCGGCTTCACGCAGGGCAACTTCTTCGTGGTCGATCGAACCCAAGTTGAACACGTCGCGCAACGCTGTTTGAATCTGCGTCGTCGTGTTGGTTTTTATGGAGTAGATCGGGATATTGTCGGAGGCAATCTGTTTAAGTTTCGGCTGGCCTTTTCTTTCGAGCGTTTTGAGCGTCAGCACGACATCGGCATCGTCCCAACTGCGCGCGATTGAAGCGTTCACTCGCAGATTATGCATCGCGCGCTCGATCTTGTTCCGAGAAACGCCGTAGGGGAAAATCATAACGGGCCGCTCGAGCGTTTCGTCATGAACGTCGTGCCCGCTATCGTATGCTTCGCTCAGCGCAGGCATCGAATCGGTATCGGCCTCCTGAACGATCGAAACGTCTCCGGTCGCCGTACGCTGGCGAATTTCCGGTTGAGGCTGGTAGCCGCGAAGCAGTGCGTCGACAACTTCGGCGACGTTTTTGTGTATCGCCAGCCGATCGCGATCGTGAATTTCAACGACGACGTCGAACGTGGGCGGCGCCTTCCGCTCGAGAACGGTTTTGCGAGTTCCCCGGCGCCTTGCTTCTTCGTCGGAAAGCGTGACTGCGCTGATTCCGCCGACCAGGTCGGAGAGCGTAGGGTTCATCAGAAGGTTTTCGAGGGTTTGGCCGTGAGCGGTACCGATCAGCGTAACGCCGCGTTCGGCGATCGTCCTCGCCGCACCGGACTCGGCCTCCGTTCCGATTTCGTCGATGACGACGACCTCCGGCATATGGTTTTCCACGGCTTCGATCATCACGGCATGCTGCAAGGCGGGATCTGCAACTTGCATGCGCCGCGCTAGCCCAATTCCTGGATGCGGGATATCGCTGTCACCGGCAATCTCGTTAGACGTATCGACGATAACGACTCGCTTGCGGTCTTCGGAGAGAATGCGGGCGCATTCGCGCAGCATGGTTGTCTTGCCGACGCCCGGCCGCCCGAGAAGGCAGATCGACTTACCGCTGCGCAGTACGTCGAGCAGGATGTCGATCGTACCGTAAACCGCGCGACCGATGCGGCACGTAAGACCGACGATTTTGCCTTGGCGGTTTCTGATCGCGCTAATGCGGTGCAGCGTCTGTTCGATACCGGCGCGATTGTCGGCACCAAATGCCGAAATGCGCGAACCGACGTGCGCGATATCCTCATTCGATACCGGCGTCTCCGACAGATAACGAAAATCAGTCGCAAAGCGCGCTTCGGGCGGACGTCCAAGATCGAGCACCACTTCGATAATATCTTCGAGGTTCGGAAGACGGACCAACGCTTGCCGAATGGGAAGCGGAAAGATGTCCAGCAGTTGAGAGAGCTCCCAACTTGGGGAAATTGACTGCGCTTTAACCGCCAATGTATGACCCTCGCTTCCAAAGGGCGTTTTCAACCCATTACCCGCCTAGAGATGCCGGCCCTGCAGCGTCTCGGGCGCTGCTCTTCATGTACGGTGCTACCGCGCCGCGCGTTGCTATGTTTCTACCGGACGACGCGGATCGTTTTGAGCTGGTCGTCGTTCGGCCCTTGGATGCGAACGCCGGCTTTGAGTTCCAAGCGAATGTAGTCAATGAGTTCGGAAGTTATCTCTTCGCCGGGGGAAAGCACGGGTATGCCCGGAGGATACGGTGAGATTGTCTCCGCGCAGATCTTTCCGGCAGATTCCCTGAACGGTACGATCGTCGTATCTGCCAAGAACGCGTCGCGGGGAAGCATCCGCATCGGAGGAATGGCCGGCAGTTCGTAACTGTTGCGCTTAAGCCGCGCTTCCAGTATGCCCGAAGGAGCGTACATGTCGACGGGGCGGTCGTCGCGTGCCATTTCTTCAAAGGCATTGACGAAACGCTCCGCAGCATCCCGCGTCGTTCCGATCGTAAAGAGCGCCACGATGTTGAAGAGATCCGCAAGCTCCACTTGGATGTTGTAGCGCCGTCGAAGTAAATCCGAGGCTTCGTATCCGGTGTATCCTAAGCCGGTTACGCGAACGGTTATCTTTGTAGGATCGATGTCAAAGACGCCCTCACGCCCTTTAATCTCTTCGCCGAAACAGTACACGCCGTGGATTGCGTTGAGTCGGCGCCGGACTTCTTCGGACAGTTCGATCGTTTTTGAAAGCAATGCCGCACCGTCCACCGCCATCTGCCTTCGCGCGACGTCAAGGGAAGCGACCATCGGAAGATTCGGCGACGTGGACAGAAACATCTTAAGTACGGCTTTAAGGCGATCGAGCCGGACGCGTTCGCCGATTTGATGGAGCATCGCACACTGCGAGAACGCCGAGAGCATTTTGTGCGTCGAATTGATGCACATATCGGCGCCCGCTTCGGTCGCAGAGAGCGGAAGCGCGGGATGAAACTTAAAATGCGGCCCCCAAGCTTCGTCCACCAACATCAATTTGCCCGCTCCGTGTACGATCCGTTCGATTCCGGCAAGGTCGGCCGCCACGCCGTAGTACGTCGGCGAAACGAGATACACACATTTAATGTCGGGATGCTCCTGCAACGTGCGCGTCACGGTTTGCGGAGTCACGCTGTTGTCCATGTGAAGTTCCCGATCGACCGCCGGCTGCATGTAGACCGGCTCGGCGCCGCTCATTACGAGACCGCCGAGCATCGATTTATGCGAATTACGCGGGACCGCTATTTTATCGCCCGGGTTTACCGCGGCCAT
The DNA here is from genome assembly GCA_030854045.1 of Vulcanimicrobiota bacterium. Taxonomy (GTDB): domain Bacteria; phylum Vulcanimicrobiota; class Vulcanimicrobiia; order Vulcanimicrobiales; family Vulcanimicrobiaceae; genus JALYTY01. The sequence continues at coordinate 33,632 of JALYTY010000050.1, forward strand.
CATCATGCATTGATTGCCGCTCGTCGAACCGTTGATTAAAAAAAACGTGTGATCCGCGCCATAGGCTTCCGCCGCGAGTTCTTGCGCCTCTTTGATAGATTCAAGCGGCTGAAGCAAATCGTCGATACCCGGCATCGGCGTCAGATCGATAGCGCAGATGTTGTCGCCGATGAATTCGCGAAACGCCGAGTCCATGCCGTGGCCTTGCATGTGGCCGGGTGTGTGAAACGGCTGCACGCCGGAATCGACGTACTCCAGCAGCGCCTGAAAATATGGAGTCTTCGTTTGGTCCACGTTATCGATCGTATCGTGCAGTGCTGCCGATATCGATTAGAAATTCGCCCGCAGAACGACGGAGCGCATCACGCCATCACTTCGAATCCGAGCCGGTCCAACATGGCGAAATCGTCATCGTCGCCCCGGCCCTTCGTCGTCAGGTAATTCCCAAGCACGATGCCGCTTGCGCCGCTGCGCATCCCGAGATCTTGCAGCCCCTGAAGCGTTATCTCCCGGCCGCCGGCAAAACGTACGAGCGCCTTAGGCAATGCGAGACGCGCCATTGCGACAAATCGCAGCGCCTCGACCGGCTCCACGAGCGACCTGTCTTGAAATGGCGTACCCGGGCGAGGGTTGAGGAAGTTGATCGGAACTTCCGCGGGATCGAGCAACTGAAGCGTGCACAGGAAGTCGATCCTGTCGTCGATCGTTTCTCCCATCCCGATGATGCCGCCGCAGCATATCTCCAGATCGTGTTTGCGCACCAACTGCAGCGTCTGCCAGCGCTCCTCGAAGGTATGCGTCGTGCATACTTGCGGGAAATACCGGCGCGACGTTTCGAGATTGTGATTTACCTTGTTGACTCCGGCATCGAGCAGGCGCAATATCTGATCTTCGCTCAGAATGCCGAGAGAAACGGCGACTGTGAGGGGAAGTTCGGCCTTGATTAGCCGGACGGCTTCGCACACCCGGTCGAGCAGCTTTCTTGAAGGACCGCGCACCGCAACGACGATGCAAAACTCGCCGGCGCCGCGGGCACGTGCGTCGCGTGCCGCATCGACGAAGCCTTGGACGCTTGCAAGCGGCTCCGCATCGACATCGGTTGCGAAGCGTGCGCTCTGAGAACAGAAATGACAATCCTCGGAGCAGCCGCCTTTCTTGGCGTTATAGAGCACTTCCACTGCGATTTCGCTTCCGCAAAAATGCATGCGGGTTGCATCGGCAAGGGCCAGCAGATCCGGGACGTCGGATTCCGGCAGGCGTGCGATCGCTTCGAGCAGCGCGCGCCCGGCAGCCATCTGGCGTTCGAGAACGCATTCTCGCGCAGCGTCGATCGTGGGGTGAGACACCGGTTAACCTCTCATGCTCGCCAACGTATCAAAAAGCCGCGACGCGTGCTCGACCGAAGCAGCTTCATCCGCGGCAAACGGCAGAATGCCAAAAATCTTCAGCTTTCCCTGCAACGCGCGAACGACGTCGCCGTGGTAGCTTTCTGCCGTAGGGCCGAAGCGTTCCACGAGCAGAGCCCCCGCTACGCGCAGGCCCATCTGTTCGCACACCGCCAGCGTCAGCATCGTGTGGTTGAGACATCCCAAGCGCAAGCCGACCGCTACGACGATTTCAAGTTTTGCAATTTGCGCAACGTGGCCAAAATGTTCGCGCGAGTTGAGCGGAACCATGATGCCGCCCGCACCTTCGGCAACGAGGCCGCGTTCGATCGGCGCCATCGCGTCGGCGAGATCGCGCGCATGTACTTCCATCGACCCGGACGCGAGCGCTGCGGTCCAGGGGTCGGCAGCCTTTTCGAATCGCGCAAGTTCCACATGGCGCACGCCTGCCAGCTCGCCGGCACGGACTGCGTCGCCCGGCGCATCGCGCGCGAGGCCCGTCTGTACGACCTTCACGATCGTCGGCAGCAGTCCCGTTCTCTTCAGCGCGAGCGCAAGCGCGGCAGTGACGCGAGTCTTGCCGACATCCGTGTCCGTTCCGGTTACGAAATAGCGATGCATTTAGCTAGCGCCCGTATCAAGAGATCGATCTGTTCGGGAACGTGATTGGAACGCAGCGAACAGCGGATGCGCGAGCAGCCGGGGGGAACCGTCGGCGGGCGTATTGCCGGAGCGTAGAGCTTTTGTTCCAGCAACGTGCGCGCGATCCGTAAGGCGCGATCTTCGCTGCCCAAAACGATGGGCACGATCGGGGAGGCATCCTCGATCGTCGCTATGCCCAACGAATGTAACCCGCTGCGTAAGAAAGCAACGTTGTCGTGCAGGCGGCGGCGCGCCGCATCATCTTTGCGAATCGCCACGAGCGCTACTCTTGCAGCAAGCGCAATCGCCGGCGGTAAAGCGGTATCGAAGATGAACGAACGCGCCGTGTTTACCAGCAAATCAATAACGCTTGCCGGTCCTGCGATGAAGCCACCCTGGGCCCCGAACGATTTGGAGAGCGTTCCCAGCACGACTATTCGTTCGTCGGCGATTCCATGCGCGAGGCCCGCGCCTTCGGTTCCCACAATCCCTAAAGCGTGCGCTTCGTCGATTAACAGAACATCGTCGGCGCCCAGATTTTCAACGAGCGAACGGACGTCGACCGCGTCGCCGTCCATGCTGAAAATCGACTCCGTTACGACAAGCGATCGAGGTCTGCGAGATGCGGCCGGCGGTAGCTTGCGATGTTCGTAGATCGTTCGCTTTAGCCGAGTAAGCCGAATGCCGTCAATGAGCGAGGCATGGTTGTTCGCATCGGAGTAAATCGCATCGACGACTCGAGCCAGGGAACCGACGGCACCCAGAGCCGCAAGGTATCCCGAAGAGAACAACAACGCGCGTTCGCGGCCGAGCCATTGCGCGATTTCGTCCTCAAGCAGAGAATGTTCGCGGTTGCGTCCCCCGAGTAGACGGGCGCCGC
>JALYTY010000059.1 GCA_030854045.1 Vulcanimicrobiota bacterium
GCCATCGTTGACGCGCTGCACTCTAGATAACGTTCGCATCGGGTGGCGCCTCGATGCCGACGAACGGCAGCGGCCGTATATCGAGGGAGAATCCTCGACGGTGCTCGTCGGAGCGTCGCCGCTCTGGTATGTCGATACGCAGCGCAATACCGCGGGGCCCGTTGAAGCCGGAATCGCTCCGCAAATCGGTACGCTCGTTGCATCGTCACCCGCCCTCACGCCCGCGCAAGCCAAGCGCGTCCAAACTTCACTGCGCCGCGTTTTTGCTTCCGTGGCAATCGCCGGGCCGCAAGCCGAAATCGATCCGAACGCGATCGTTCTGGAAGCGACGCCGGTGCTGGCGCTTCACGCAAACGCAACCGCCGAATTGCGTTTCGCATACGGCACGCATATCGTATCGCCGAACGTACTCTCGGACTTTCCGCGCGATATCGGCGTCGAAAAACAATCGCTCGCACAGTTGCAGGCCGAGGGTCTAATCGTCATGCAATGGCCGCAGACCGAAGGCATCGATCCGACGAGAACGCTGCTACGCTTCGAGGACTCCGGCGAACTTGCATGGGTCCGGTTTCTAGGAACCGCGGTGCCGCGGCTGCGGATGAGCGGATGGCGCGTCGAAATCGATGAAGATTTTCCATATGCAATCGTCGATTCGCTCGAAGAATGGCACGCCGACGTTCGAGAAACCGGCGCGCAGTGGCTGGAGCTCGATCTCGGTGTGGACGTAGAAGGTGAGCGCGTCGCGCTGCTGCCGATTTTGCTGCAAGCCTTAGCGGAAAACGGAATTGCAAGCGACGACGATCTGCCGGAACTTGCGGAACGCGAAGAGCCCATCTTCGGAAAACTTCCTAGCGGCGCGTATCTCGCGCTTTCGCCCGCGCGGATTGCGCGCGTGCTCGCAACGCTGGCCGAGTTTTTCGGGACCGAAGCGACGCTTGCAGAAAATGGCGCGCTCGCGATTCCGCGCATCCACGCTGCGACAATTGCGACGCTGCGCGAAATAATGCCGGTCGACTGGCAGACGACGTCGCTCGGACATCTCGTCGACGCGCTGAGCGCGATCGAACCTGCTGCATTGGATCTGCCGTCGACATTTAAAACTGAACTGCGCCCGTACCAGCGCGACGGCGTCGCGTGGCTGCAGACGTTACGCGTGCACGGCTTCGGCGGCGTCCTCGCCGACGACATGGGTTTGGGCAAGACGGTTCAGCTCTTGGCGCATATCGCAATCGAAAAGGCCGCAGGGCGATTGAACGCGCCGGTGCTCGTCGTAGCGCCGACGAGCGTCGTTCCCAACTGGCGTTCCGAAATCGCGCGCTTCGTTCCCGATCTGCGCGTCGTCTCGCTCACAGGTGCCGATCGTGCCGAACGATTCGGTGATCTCGACGGCGCCGACATCGCGCTCACGACGTACGCGCTGCTTCCGCGCGATTCCGACGTGCTACTCGGACGAACGTGGTCGATTGCCGTACTGGACGAGGCACAGGCCGTCAAAAATCCGCGCGCTAAAGCAGCGGTCGCCGCGCGCGCCGTACGCGCCGAACAGCGCCTTTGCCTTACCGGCACGCCGATCGAGAATCACCTCGAAGAGCTGTGGTCGATCTATGCATTCGCCGTTCCCGGTTTGCTCGGCGAACGCAAGCATTTCGCACAATTCTTCCGTACGCCGATCGAAAAACGCAACGATGCCCTGCGCCGCACCGCGCTCGCGGCCCGCTTGCGCCCGTTCTTGTTACGCCGCACGAAGCAGCGCGTCGCGCGCGAACTTCCGCCCAAAACCGAGATCGTCCAATGGGTCGAGCTCGAGGGCGCGCAGCGCGACCTTTACGAGACAATTCGCCTTGCGATGCACAAGCGCGTGCGCGACGAAGTTGCGCGCCGGGGCCTTGCACGCAGCCGCATCATCGTTCTCGATGCGCTGCTCAAGCTACGCCAAGTCTGCTGCGATCCGCGGCTGCTCAAACTTCCGGCCGCCGCGAACGTCAACGAATCGCAAAAACTTCAGGCACTGCTCGAGATGCTGGACAGCTTGCTCGATGATGGGCGGCGCGTCTTGCTCTTCTCGCAATTCACCTCGATGCTCGACTTGATAAAGCCGGCGTTGACCAAGCGCTCGATGCCGTTCGTCGAATTACGCGGTGACACGCGCGATCGTGAAACGCCGGTGCAGCGTTTTCAATCGGGTGAAGTTCCGCTTTTTCTGATCAGCTTGAAAGCCGGCGGCACCGGCCTTAATCTCACCGCCGCCGATACGGTGATCCATTACGACCCGTGGTGGAACCCCGCGGTGGAACGCCAGGCAACGGACCGCGCGCATCGCATCGGCCAAGAACAGCATGTTTTTGTCTATAAGCTTATCGCCCAAGGCACCGTAGAAGAGAAAATCGTCGAACTCCAAACGCGCAAGGGCGCCCTCGCCGCCGATCTCTTCGAAGAAACCGCAACCACACCGCTCGCGCTGACGACAACTGAACTGGACCAGTTGTTCTTGTAAGGAATATGCGGCACTTCATGCGGCCCATTTCGCGTCGGCATCGTGTAGAGCGCCGCGTTCGAAGTAGTGCAAAGCAACGGGGCGTTGACTATAAAAATCTGTCCTTACGAAACAACGCTTAAAACCTGCGGTAAAGGGCCGTATGGCGCAGATTACATTGGATAGCGATACGCTTACCGTCTCACTTTCCGGCTGGGACGCGGTGTGGGCTATGCATGGTTCACTACGCGTTCCGCTCTCACACATCACTGGCGTCGAAGTGACGCACGAAAACGGATGGCACTATCTCTGGAAAATGCTCGGTACCAACGCACCGGGCGTAAAGGTTGCGGGCTCTTTTATGACCGGCGAGGGACTCGTCTTCTGCGATTTCTCTAACGGTAACGATTGCATCTCGCTCGCCACGACGCACGAAACCTACAAGCGAATCGTCATCCAACTCGATAACGGGGAAAATGCAGACGCGCTGGCGTCGCGTATTCGAGAGCAAATCGCAGTTGTTACGTAAATGCAAGAAGATCCCCGAAAAGCGCTTGCCCGCTAATTGGCGGCTATTCGGCGCGACGGTGTAAATTACTCGAATCGATGGTACAACAAATTGCAATGAATGAAACGAAGCAGCCGCAACTTCAAGATCGCAACCCGGACTCGAGTCGGAGATGACTCCGAAACCTCGTTATGACCGCCGAAATTCGGTGCCGATACGCCAATGGGCCGCCCGGGTCAATCGGACGAAATTGCTTCTGCAGTGCTCTTTCCTGCCTCTGACGAGGCATCGTTTATCTCCGGCCGGACGCTGCACGTCAACTGCGGCGAGGTCGTAAACGGTTAAGCCGCTGCAAGTACGAAATGCCACCGCTGAGTGGCCGAGCAATCTCTACATCGTCCGACACGGTGAAAGCGCTGCGAACGTCGCTAACGTTCGCGCAATAGCGGCGGGCGAACCCGAACTGCTCGGAATCGGTCCCGACTGCGAAGTGCGGCTTTCGCCGCGCGGAGTCGAGCAGGCGCGGGTACTAGGCGCATGGTTGAAAGCGGTCGAACCCGCGCCGTCGCTCTTTATCGTTTCGCCATACCGCCGTTGCATGGATACCGCGCAGTATGCGATATCGGCGTCCGGACGCTCCATACCGGTGCAAGCCGATGACCGTTTACGGGAACGCGCACTCGGCATTCTCGATCGCATTACTCCAATAGGAATTCGCGAACGCTTTCCACAGGAAGCGGCCGAACGCGCGCGTGTCGGGAAGTACGCATACCGGCCGCCGGAAGGGGAGAGCTGGGCCGACGTCGCGCAGCGATTGCAGCCATTTGTGGAAGATTTGCTTGTGCGCTATGCCGGCGTCCCCGTCGGAATCGTCACGCATCAGGCCGTTATTCTTTGCTTTCGATATATTGTGGAGGCCTTGAACGTCGAGCAATTGCTCGCTATCGATCTTGCGGCCGAAGTTGCCAAGTGCGCGGTGACATCGTACCGGTCTAGCGGTACTCGCTTAGTGTTGGAGCGCTATAACGACGTGGAAGCGGTGGTTGCGAAAGCCGCAGACGATGACGCCGCAGGTTGACGATGCGCTCCTCGCGCAATTCCCGGTGCCGCAAATTAGCGGCGGCGATAAAGACGGGCGCGGATGCGTTGTAATCGTCGGCGGTGACGTTCACGTCCCGGGCGCACCCTTATTGAGCGCAATGGCCGCAATGCGTTCGGCCGCCGGCCGTTTGCAGCTCGCCGTGCCGCACGAAACCGCGATCGCAATCGGTATCGCCATGCCCGAAGCGATGGTAATGCCGATGGAGGGTGCCGGTTCGCTCATACGCGACGCGGATGCATCCGTGATTGGTCCCGGCATGCCTTCGAACGAACGAACGCGTACCGATGCTGCGCGAACTGAGCGGCCCATGCGTGCTTGACGCCGGCGCGTTTTGCGCGCTAAAAGCGATGCCCGGCATCGTTCGTAAGGTGCCTCCTCGCGCCATCATTACGCCTCATGCAGGCGAAATGATGGCGTTCCTCATGGATGTTTCTCGCAACGACGTGTTGCGCGATCCCGACCGTTTCGCGCGCGAAGCAGCGGACCGCTTCGGCGTAGTCGCGGTCTGCAAAGGCGAAACGACGTTCATCGCGGCGTCATTTGAGGAGTGCTACGTTTACCGCGGCGGCAATGCCGGCCTTGCAACATCGGGTTCGGGCGACACGCTTGCGGGAATCATGGGCGCGCTCCTCGCGCGCGGCGCATCGCCACTTTCGGCCGCTCTCTGGGGCGTCGCAGCGCACGCGCAAGCCGGCGATGCACTCGAGCAACCTATCGGCATCGGATTTCTTGCACGCGAAATCTGCGACGAACTCCCAAAATTACTCAACTGACTGCGTTTCTATATAGTGCCTTCATTGCACCATTCAATGGCCATACTTACGACATGGAAAACTGGATCGGAGTATTCTTCGACGTTGATGGTTTACACTCGGACCGATTCCAGCTAGGGGACATCGAGCCGGAGTTCAGGCGACCTCCCGCCGTGATGAAGGTCGTCAACAGGACCGGCGCGTTTGCTATCTAAGCACCCGCTATTCACGTTCGTCCGCCAGGAGATCCGATGCCGAACCAGCCGTGGCTTAAAGCGACCGCGCTCGCAGCTATTGTCTCCTTGACCGCGTGCGGTTCGCCGTCTCGCCAGATCGTGGATCCGCCGGTAATTCCCGCGGCATCGCAACGATCTTCGGCCCTGCAATCCGAAGCGGCTGTTCCCACCGGTTCGAAGCGGGTTATCTACTATTACCAGACGCAATACAGCAACGGGCAATACGTTTCGCTCTCCCCAATCTGGTCCAAGCTCAACCCGAAGACGCACAAGCCGCCGGTGACCGACGTGATGATTGCCGCGTTCCACCTCGGGCACAATACTGACGGTTCGCCCTACATTCATCTCAACGACAACGTTCCACAGGACCCGATGTTCAACATCATGTGGCCCGAAGTTGCAACGCTGCAAGGCTACGGGGTTACCACGCGCATGATGCTCGGCGGCGCAGCGCAAGGGTCGTACGCGTTGCTCTTCAGCGATTGGAACACGTTTTATCCGATTTTGAAATCGACGCTGCAGCAATATAAGCTCAACGGCATCGATCTCGACGTCGAAGAAACCGTCAGCCTTACCGATATCGAGAAACTTATCAAGCAGTTGCACGCCGACTTCGGAAGCTCGTTTCTCATCACGCTTTCGCCCGTGTGTTCGGCGCTGTGGGGCGGCGCGAACCTCTCCGGCTTCGACTACACTGCGCTTTACAAGAGTCCGGCCGGCGCAGACGTTGCGTGGTTCAACGGTCAGTTTTACAGCGGCTTCGGAAGCCTGCAAACGCCGAGCGACTACGAACACGTCTTAGCTGCCGGCACGTTTCCGGCAGACAAAGTTGTCGCCGGTCTCATTGCGAATCCGAATGACGGCTACGGCTACGTTCCGGTACACACCATCGCCGGCACGGTGAAAACTCTCGTCGCAAAATATCCAACCTTTGGCGGTGTGGCGGACTGGGAGTATTTTGACGCACTTCCCGGCGGCCCGGCTGACCCGGTACGATGGGCGCGAATCATGAGAAGCGCTCTATAACGCCCTCATTCGGCGAAACGTCGATGCGCGTACGTGCTGCTGTCGTTGCGTGCGAAAGGCGCTCCGAAGCGATCGCGGTTTTGTTCTCTATGGCACGGACTCGAACGGGCTCGGGCTCTCGTAAGAGCGCGCAATCTTGTATTCTCGCCACGAGGACCACGCCCAGAAAATAGAAAACAGGAGCGGCACATAGGCTTGCGTCCCGGGTCCACGTCGAACGAGCACCAAAATGCCGATAAAGGCGAACGCCGCGGCGAGCAATATATGGCTCATAAATGAACGCCGATGCGTTGTTGCAACTTCGCCCTTTGCTCCCCCGACGGCTCGGGAACCGTAATCACGCGCAATACCCGCAGCAGTGATACCACGACACAGGTGCGAGGATAAAGGTCGGCTTCCCATCGCCACGAGAATGAACGGCGAATGAAGGCACTGATTTCATCAGCATGCTGTTTCGCGTTAATTCTCCCAGGTTGCGGAAATTCCACCCTGTCTGCGAGGACCGGATCGATCGCCCTCGGCTGGCAGACCGCGTATTTCGGTGTCGGCAGGTGCGAGGCCATCCCCGGCTGTTTGCGAGGGCCGGGCTTCGGGTTCACGACGTCCGTTTCGCAAGCCGGAAATGCCTCCAATTTCACTGTCACTAGCTCGAATTCGAACATTGTAACGGGGGCGTTAGCTATGCTTGGTCCCGGCGGTCAAGGAGACCCTTCGGTGGAGTTCAATCCGATCGGCGCCGGTACCGCGACGCTAACGGTGACCGGCAATGGTGGCGATTCTGCGCAGATCGCGGTAACCGTCACGACGATCTCAACGATGACCGTTACCCTTAATGGATTACCGACGGCTACGGAGCTACTCTTTGCCGTCAGCGCGCCGCCGAATCCATCATGTGCGAGCTTCAGCGGCGGCTACATGTTCAGCGCCCCAGCACCGGTGCCGCCCTCGGATGCCGTAACGCTACGGAGATTTCCCGCAATGGGAAACGGGACGTCGAGCGCGTGTCTATTCACAACCGTCGCTCTTACCGTGAAAGACAACGCTTACGTCACGTTAGCCCAAAAAACGTTTTCCATCCCGATCGCTCTCGGCAAGGACAACCCGACGAGCATTTCGATCCCTTGACGCTCGTTACCGACAGTTTTCGGTCCAATCCATGTTGCTATGCACGGTACCGAACTGGGGCAACGCGATCTAGAAATCCCCGACTCCGGTCGAGCGCCGACTTTTCGAGATAAGGGAGCAATAATAGCGGTGCGCTCCTTTTCGGTCGATAGATCCCAGTTGAGTCGCTGTGCTTCTCGAAAAGCGCATCGGCAGCGATCTCGGGCTGCGTATTATTGATCTAGAATACATCATCGCGCGGGCACTGCGGATTATGCGCGCCGATGAAGTCGGTTCGTGGCTATGTGAAGGCGAACCGCTTTTTCGGGGGTAGCATTCCCATCAACGTGCTTTCGCTGCGTGCAACGGCACGGCTCGTTGGTGCGCTGGATGTTATCGCTATTGGCACGTTTGCGTGAGAACGTATCGTATATTTCACCATATCCCGGGGGCGGGCTCAGCAGAATCGGGAGGACCGCTATTCGTTCCTCCGCAGAGGAACGGCGGAATCGACAATTCGGCATATACGTGGCGGCAGCGGTACTGGATATTCCGATTCGGCGAAAGGGACGATTGTCTAGTGGCACTAAAGCTTAGCCGATCCGCTGAACCGCGTCGTTTCATCGTCGATAACCGCATAGCGTGCGTTCAGGCATTGATTCTGCGCCACGCCGAGCCTACACGTATGGCGCAGTGAAATAATCGGCTCAAAATGAACCGCCGTTGTAATACCAGCCCCTGTGTTCGTCGCCGTCGTGATGGTGATTCGAATGATCGTTCGCAACCTGCTGACCGATGATATATCCCAGCGCCGCACTACTGCCGCAGCGTCGGACTTTGCTCTCGGTCGCGCCGCCAGAGCTGCCGCCCCCACTGGATAGCGCAACAAGCAGAGGCATGACGATCGAAGCAAACACAAGACCGAATATGAAACTCATGACCAAAACTTAGCAGCCTGCCACGCCAGACGCATGGCACGGCCACGTCCGTGACTCAAATACGAAGCGCCGGCGCCGATCGCGTAACGCGCGCTACAATCTAACAGCATATGCAAGCCAAAGACCAGCGACATCGGCACGCGTTCTCGACGACCGCTAAATATGGTCAATTTTCTTGCCGTCGATCTTTTCGATGCCGAGCATGCGACCAAGGTTCGGCCTGTGCCGCGATCAAGCGCCGCCAAGAGTCCGCGGCCTCGTTGGCGAAGCTCGGGAAGCGCGGCATCGTGCCGTTTGCAATTCCAGCCGGAGAATACATGCGTTTATACATACTCGTTGCAGCCGCCATGTGTGCGTTGCCGATTCAAGCCGTAGCGCAAGTGCCTGCTATCGCGTCGCCGTCGGCCGCCGTGGCGTCGCCTGCGGCGCCACCGGCGCAATCGACGTTGCCGTTTACGCCGCCTGCGGGCTGGACGTACGTTGATATGGGGAAAATGATGCCCACATATGCCGTGTTATGGAAGCGTCCCGGCGTCGCGGGTACGAGAGCGCAGTCGTTTAGCGTGACAACGCAGCAGTCGCTTGTACCGCTCGATTCGATGGCGGCGGCTCTTTCGAACACGTACCGCAGCGTTGGAAGCGTGAAGCAGTCCGACACGACGGTCTGCGGCCATCCTGCAAAACATTTCGTTATCGAGGCCAAGGCCGGCTCGGCGCCGTCGTCGGCGATGGAGCAGACGATTATGAACTCCAACACCGGGTCGATCTTAACGGTCTCTTATAACCGTCCCGCAAATACGGCGACGGATCCGGCGATAGAGTCGATTGCGAGCGCAATCTGTCCCGACACGTTTGCGGCCAAGAGCTTAGCTCCGCCGCCCAATTGGATCGCAAACGAGGCCGGCGGTATGAAAATTTTAGGAACGTGGCTAAGTCCCGCGCTTGGAACGATGCTTTCCGCCGCGCAGATGCCCTTCAACGGAAACTTCGACGCGCTTCCTGCCAGTTCGAAGACCGCGCTCGGCTTCGCCAATGCAGAAATGCAGACGTCCGCCGCGACGTATTGCGGTCTTCAGGGACGCGCGACAACATTCGATGCAAGCATGATGGGCATCACCATGCATATGCAGCAAGAGATTGCCGCGCGAGGAGACGTGGCATACGTGTTAACGTACGGCCACGCGCAAAATCAAACCGACAAAACCGCCGACGCTGCCATGAAGTCGTTCTGTCCCCCCGGATAACGCTCGACTATTCCGATTCCTGCGGATTCGGCAATGCGCGCTTGCCCTTCCGCGGCAGATTCGGTTCTGTTGCGGCGTTACGGAAGCGGCGTAAATTTGATGCGGGAAGCGCTTTCGGCGCCGGCGCATGATGCCAAACGCATCAGGCGCGCTTGAATCGTATATATCGCGAGCGAGCCGCTAAATCCGGGCAACGACGTTCGAGCAGCGAGCCCTACGAGACGCGGCCACCATCTTTAGCCTCACGATTGCGAAGCGGTAGAAACCGACTAAACAGTGGCAGCGGGAAACGCCGGTCGTATGGCACAACGGAGTCTGCAAGTATGACACCGCCTTCCTGGAAAGACGTCGTCGCAGAGATCGTCGCGCAGTTGCCGCCGCAATTCGAGCTACGCGATGTTCTCAAACACAAGCCGCAGCTCGAGCGGCTCTACCCGCTGAACAAACATATCGATGCCAAAATCCGGCAAACACTCCAGGTTCTGCGGGACCGTGGCGTCATAACGTTTGAAGGCGCCGGCCGGTATGTAAAATGCAATACCACGCCGCGGTTTTCACCTCTAATTGATTTCAGCGCCGGCATCGGTTTTACAAGCGCTGCTCAAATCGCAAGGCTCGTTCTGGAAACCTGGGCCGAATTCAATCTCTACTGCCTAAACTGCGAATCGGATACGTTGACGCGCCTAACCGCGAATACGCCGGTTGCAGATTTTAAGTGCGTCAATTGCAAGTCGAAATATCAGGTTAAGGGAAAAGACGGCCGCTTCGGACGGATCATCCCTGGCGCCGCTTATCAGCCAACACTGGACGCCGTTCGCGCAGGAAGCTGCCCGCATTACGTGTTGCTTGAATACGATCGTCGATTCTGCACGGTCGTGTTCGGCAAAGCCGTCTTTGGAGCGGCGATAACGGAAGACAGAATCATCGCTCGTGCCGCGCTCAAGCAGGATGCTAAGCGGGCCGGGTGGATCGGCTGCAGTGTTTCGATCGAAGGTCTCCCGGCCGTATCCATTGTCGAGCCCGGCGTGGTCGACCCAGGGAAGGCCCGAGCAGAGTGGTCAGCCGCCCTTGCGACGACCGCGCCAGAAATCTAACGGTGAGTGATCACATGAATGTGAGCTGACGAAGACGCAAGGAGAGACGTGCCTCCTAGACGCGGTGTCTCGCCTGGCATCGCGGCAAAGCTCTTTTTCACGCATTAATCAACATCGGCATGACAATCGGCATCATGCCAATAACCGGTATTCCTCTGTCCTTATCTCGTACGGCGAATCGGCGACTCACCAAGTTCGCGGCATTTCGTCCTTTTGGACGCTTGGATCCCAAAAATACCGCGACGTACGCGGCATGCGAAACGAACCGCCGCCACGAGGGAACGCTCAAAGAGGAGACTTTCATGCGCCTCATTTCGTCGCTCGCGGTTATTGCTTTGTTGGTCGCGGGTTGTAACGGGTCTAACTCCGGCGCATCCTCCAATCCGCAAACTGTTCCGCAAACGGGAGGCGATTACACCGGAACCGTAACCGACTCGGTGATGGGGAACGGCGCTGCGGCGATCACGCTTTCGCAGACGGGCTCTTCAATCGGTGGCACGCTCGTAGAAACGTTTGCGACAACTACACTTTCGAACACGCTTGCGCTCGTCACCGATTTGTCGGGAAATCTCACCGGCAATGCGGTTGCTACAATAAACAACGCGGCATGCGGATTTGGATTTTCGGGCACCTACAATTCGAGCAGCGGCCAACTAAGCGGCACGTATACCGCATACAGCGGGTGCGGCGGTCAGACGGCCACGGTGACGCTGGTGCAGCAATGCACCAATCCCGTTACGGCGCGGCGTCGCCGCGACCATGCGGCAGGTATTCTACCGTGTTAACGTCGGTTGGCACGCATCGGCCGAAACCAAGGCAAGAACCTGCTCGCTGGTGAGGCGGCCGCCCTCGGATACGAGTGCGTCGAACGTCTCGCTTGAGAACGCCGACCGGAGCCGGACGTCAAGGTCGTCGAAAACGCGGCGCGCATAGGCCTCGGATTGCCAGTCGGATTGGGAAGATCCGGCTCGTGAAAATGCGAATAGTCGCACGGCGAGCGATTGTTGCGTGTAGGAAACTGCGGCGGCAAAAAACGCCGCAGCTTTGGCAAGTGCGGGTGCGTGCCTAAGCTCGCACGCGAGCGAGACCGCATTGCGCGCGTGATATAACGCCGCCGTGATGTCCCCGTCGACCAGCGCGTATCCCGAGATGTTGATTGAGAGGAAAAGCTTCGCGTCGTCGCCCACAAGCGTGAGTGCCTCGCGAAGTATGTGGCCTGCGGCGCGAAATTCTCCGGCGTCCGCTTCGGAACTCGCCCACCAGATCATTGCGCGTCCACAATCGGCGTCGAGACCGCGCGAACGAAAGATGCGAATTGCCTCTTCGAACTGTGCCCGCGCCTGGGCGATGCGCTCTTTCGGCAGCGCGATGCTGCAGCGTTGAAGCGCTAATGCAAGCACACGATCGTCGCCGAATGCCCGCGCCATGTCCAAGCATTGCCCGGCACGCGCGAGCGCTTCCTCGTAGCGCGCGCTTCGCGCATACTGTTGACAAACTTGCGAAAGTGCGCCGATGAGACCTTTGGTATCGCCGCATTTGCCGTACAGTTCAGCCGCCCGTTCGGCACCGCGCGCGGCCCGTTCGATGGAACCGAAATTGTTGTAGAGCATCGAGATGCCGTAATGAAGTTGTGCCGCGGTCGCTCCGGGTAGTGCGACGTTCCGCAACGCCGCTTCGCAGTATTCGGTGCTTTCGCGTAGCAGCGACATGCGCAGAAATATCGGATAGGTATTTGCCGCGATCGATGCGCCGACGAGCGGATCGTGTTCTTCGATGAGCGTCCATTGCAGCGCCGCTCGGATGTCATCCAAATCGGCGATTCCGCCGGCGAACCACACGCCGGCTGTGCCCGAATCCCACTCTCGATATAAGCGATCCGCGGCGAAGGCGTAATACTGTGCGTGTCTCCGGCGAAGTGCGGCGGTCTCTCCAGCGTTCTTGAGGCAATCCGTTGCGTAGGCCCGAATCGACTGCAAAAGATTATAACGCGTCGAGCCGGTGCGTTGCGTCGCTACGAGTGACTTATCGACCAGAGCGTCGAGAGCGAATAAGACGTCGTTCTCCTCGTCGCCCTTATCGCCACAAATTGCGCACGTGGCGGCAAACGAGAACGTTCCGGCGAAGACACCGAGCCGGCGGAAAAGCCTTTGCTCGCCGACGTTTAAGAGGCTATAGCTCCAGTCGATCACGGCGCGCATGGTTTGCTGGCGCTGCTGGCGGTCGCGACGTCCCGCCGTCAAGAGCGCGAACCGTTCGCTCAAGCGCCGCGCAATATCATCCAGGGAAAGCGACCGTACTCTTGGGGCGGCAAGCTCAAGTGCTAACGGAATGCCGTCGAGTTGGCGGCAGATCTGCGCAATGATCGGCAGTTCTTCCGGTGCCGGCAAGAAGGCGGATTCGGCGGCGGTTGCACGCTCGATAAACAGTTCGGTCGAGTCGGCGATGCCGAGCGAGGACAAACGGTAGACATGTTCGCCGTCGATATCGAGCGACTGACGGCTGGTTGCGAGGACCGTGATCCCGGCCGCCGCAGCCAAGATTGCGGAAATAGCGCTTGCGGCATTTATAACGACGTGTTCGCAATTATCGATAACGAGCAGCAGCGAACGATCCTGTAGATAGTCCAGCAATGCATCGATCGGCGGCGAGTCGCGGCCGGCCTTCGCGCCAAGGCCCGCAAGGATCTCGTCGGGCACGCGCGCGGCATCCGAGAGGGGAGCCAGATTGATGAACCACGCGCCGTCGCGAAAGTATTGCAGCACGTTGCCGGCCGCCGCCACCGCAATGCGTGTCTTGCCGACGCCGCCGGTACCGACGATCGAAACGAAACGATGATTCCGCAGCAGGCGTTCCAGATCGCTCAAGGCTTCACCGCGCCCGACGAGACTGGTCGGCTGATGCGGCAAATTGTTGGCGGTTACGGTAAGTGATTGGAGCGGCGCAAAAACCGCCTGCAGACCTGGAGCGACAAGTTGAAAAATGTGTTCCGGCTGCTCGATGTCTCTGAGGCGATGCCAACCCAGATCGATCAATCGCGATTGCGGCGGCAACGCCGATGCATCGCTCGAAACGGTTCCCGAAACGAGGATTTGGCCGCCGTGTCCGGCCGCGAGCAATCGCGCAACCCGGTTTACCGCGGGGCCGAAATAATCGCCGGAACGCTCGTCGGTTTCCCCGGCATGTACGGCCATGCGCACGCGAAGACCACCGATTTCGCCGAAATCTTGGGCCGCGAGTCTGCGTTGCACCTCCAGTGCGCTGCGCAACGCTGCGCTGCCCGCTCCGAAGACCGAACAGAACTGATCGCCGACTGTTTTGAAAACGTGGCCGCCGTGTTCGGCCAGAACTGCATGCAGGATGGCATCGTGGCGGCGTAATGCTGTTTGCATCGCGTCACGGTTGGACTCCCAGCGCGCGGTGCTGCCCTCGATATCGGAGAAGACGAAAAACACCAAGCCGGTCGGAAGTCCGACGTCATTCATAGGGATAAAGGACGCCCTGAGGAACCGCGGGCGACGCCGCTCCTCGGGAATTCTCGTCGGCGATGCGACGCTCGAGCGTAATCTGCGCCTTGGTCGTTAGGTCGAGGCGAATGCTTGTCGGCCTTTTCATTCAGATGGTCCTTTTTACGCGGCTCGCTTCAGCACCCGTAAGCAACGCATGAGGATGGCAGCGGTGACGAGTGCGTCGCCGAGCGCACGGTGGGCGGCGGCGCCCGCAACGAGCGGATCGCCGTCTATTCCGAGATAGGTTCTCAGAGTCTGATTTTTATGATTTGGCGCATTTGGAAATGCACGCCGTGCTAGCTCTACGGTGCACAGCGATGGCAGTAATGCAATACGCGGCAGAAAACTTAGATCGAACCGCGCGTTGTGCGCGACGACCGTTGCATCGGCGCAAAACGAATGTAGTCGCGCCTGCGCGAGGCCGAAGGAGGGCGCCGACCGAACGTCCACGTCGGTAATGCCGTGCACCGCGGTCGCATGCCGCGGAATCGCCCGTTGCGGGTTTACGAGGGAGCTCCACGTTTCGACAACCTGCGCCGATTGCAGGATGACGCACGCCATTTCAACGACGCAATCGCTTGTTGGGCTAAACCCCGTCGTTTCAACATCGATTACCGCATAACGCCCGTTCACTTTACTGATTCTACGCGACGCCGGTGCCAGACGTATGGCGCAACGGCGCCTCCTCGATGAAGTGATACGCCGCCCTTAATTTTTTCCAGCACGCATGGCCGCCATTTCGAGTCCCGCGTCGTGGTCGAGCGCCGCGAAGAGCGGAGCGGTCGGCACACTCGCCGCGGTCGTGATGGCCGCGTGACCGTCTTGCGTTCGAGCGGTTTGACGAAGCTGCGCAGGCCATGCGGCGATTTGATCGTAGAGCGAGATCATCTGCTCGCAGAACACGCGACCTTGCGTAAAGCCGGGCGGCGTTCCCAGTAACTGCACGTCATCGCGCGCACGCAGTAGATGGTCGAGCAGAGTAGCGTATGTATCGACGTAGGTCTGCGGCGATCCATGCGGCGCCGATGCGCGCGAGAATGCGGCCGATGCTGCGTCAACTTCGCTGCCTACGCGAGACATCACGGGCACGATTTTGTGGCGGAATTCCGCCCTGGTGGGAACGGGTACTGCGCTCGCCGTTGCACGTCGCCGATCGGTTCGCGCGTTTACTTGTTCCTGCATCGCTTGCGCGAGCGTGTCGAGCGCCTGTGCAACTTCTTCACGGGTTCCCCGCATCTCCATCGTGCCGCGCAGGTACATAACGCCGTCGCTGCCGCGTGAAGGAGCAGTCGCGTGAACTACCGTGCGACGTTGTTCTTTCATAATCAACGTGATGATAACCATGAGGGCCGCAACGAGCAAAAGCCACATAAGGCGCGCTCCATTCTACCGACACGCGTGTGTGCGGTCGTTCAAGCGTACCAGGTGTTCGCGCCGGACGCCTGGCACACGGAACGTATCGCTTAAGCGTTCTCTACGATATCGGCCCCCACTTCGCGAGCCGCCTCGTCCAACCAGCGCGCCACCTGCGATTCGCCGTCGGCTACGGTGATCGCCAGCACGTGCGCGGCGCGAGTTACGGCGAGCAGCAGCGCGCGCTTTGCAACATTCTCGGCGGTAAGCATGTCGCCGTCTTCAATATTCGGGTGGCGCAGTTTGTTGTCGAAGAAGAGATCGAGATCCAAAAGGACTGCGGCCCAGCCTTCGAGTCCTCGGATCGAACCGTACGGTACGACCGGCATATCGCCGGGTTGGCGCGACGTGAGACGCACGCGCTCGTTGCAGGCATCCCAAACCGCTGCCCCGCAGGCAATGATCTCCGGCGTAACGCGTGACCTGCGCCCGTCGCCGGAGGTTTCCACTAATCCCGGCGGCACTGCAACGAGACAGTCACCGGACGGGACATCGGCCGCCTTGCCGATTGCCAACACGTCGGCGAATAAACGTATTCGCGCCGCGCCGTCACGCGGCGTAGCGCTCTCGGCCGGCGCAACTCCGCGAAGCAATACGCGTCCACCTGACAGATCGGGATGCGTTTTAACGTTCCAGTCGTGAAATCCGATCGCGCGCGCAAATGCGGTAACGAATGCCGCAACGTTGGCCGACATGCGCAACGAGCGGTTGAGTTCGCGCACGAAGCGTTGCTCTTTGGGAACATCGCTCGTCCAATCGCAGCGCGATTGCCGCTGCGCGAACTGATCCAATCCGTCTGCCAGAATCGTCTGCTGCGGATGGAAGAGGGCGCGTAAAAAATCCCGCTCGGCGGGCCGCCAATCTTGCGCTTCGTCCACGAAGACGTAATCGAATGCAAACCGGTTGGGCTCCAACTCGCGCAGCACCGTGAAATCGGAATGTAGCGCCGCAAAGCCGCGGGTCGCGATGAAGGCGGAGATCTCCTTCGGCAATGCAAGATAGTCGATTGCGCCGCCTTGCATCGGCACGATCCCGCCGAGCTCTTCAAAGGCTGCAAGTAGAAACTCGTGCATCGTCAATACCGCAACGCGGTCGCACGCTCCCGATGGACCGCAGATCGTGCGCATCAGATGCTCCAGTTCGCCGCGCAGCACGCGCTGGTACGTCAATACTAAGACGCGCGCCTGATCGCGTTCGACCGCGCGGCGCGCGACAAGCGCCAGCGTCGTCGATTTTCCGGTTCCGGCGCGCCCGACTAGCCGCACTTGCTTTTCGCCAAACTGCGCGACGACATCTTCGACGACATCGCGCATCAGCACTTCGGTCGTGAAGCGGTCGAGCTTCGCGAGATCACGCGCCGAGAGTTTGCGTTCACGAGTGAGCCGGTCGCGAACCCAGCGAACCGCCTCGCTGTTACCGGCCCGCCCGTCGCTGTTGTTCGTGTCGATGATGCTGCGATGCTCTACCGACGCAACGCGAAGCATATCGGCCCACGTCGCATCGCTGCCGAGGATCGCGAGCGAGGCGTTCGGCGCAAACTCGCGCAACTCTGCCGTCGTCACGCCGAGTAGCCACACGAGCCCGTGGATGAAACATCGTTGGCGATCGTACTTCGCAAAGAGGGATGTCAGACCGTCGATCTGCGCCTTGACCTGCTCGAGAACGGTCTCGCGCGAAGGACCTCGGGAATAGATCGGCCGCAAATCGTTTCCGACGCTGATGAACCGCGACGCATCGAGCGCCTTAACTTCCACGACGATTGCGCCGGCTTGCGCGAATGCATCGCCCGTCGGCCGCGGGCGCGCAAGATCGAAGGTGACAAGGAGATCGCCTTCGCGCACGAGCTTAATGCCGGCGGCGATCGTTACGTCGTCATGTGCGCTGCTTTCAATGCCGGGCCACGCCGCCAGAACCATCGCGCCCAGCCGCTCCGCGTTCGCCCGTTCCGAACTGGTGGAAACCGTTACGACGCGAAGCATGCAACAGACCGCGCCTCTCTATGCAACCGACGGTGATTACTATCTGCGTCGGCCGCCAAACGCCTGGCGCAGCCTTCGGTTACGCTAACGAGCGCGCCGCACGTTCCTGGCTCGGCCGTGCGTCGCGTCCGTTTCACGAAGCGCGGCTTCGGCACCCATGGCCGCTACGCTACGGTCGACGACGCGCACCCGTAGGCATCGGCGATCGACGCGACGATCGCGGCGGCACGCGCGACCGCCGTATCCGGCGAAACGATTTTTGCATCGACGCCGAAGCCGAGCGCCCAGCGCACCACCTCATCGACATCGCTAACGCAAAGAACGATCGACGCAGAGCCGTCCCGGTTGCGCGTCACGCGCTGATCGCGCTGCCAAACGCGCGAAGCCGCGGAATCGGCGATGACCGGCGAGAGCAACACGCCGACTTCGATTTTCGAACCCGACTTGATCCATCCGATGGCATCTTCATCGCTGTACTCCGGCGGAATCTCGCGCGGCGCGAACGTGCCGGCTCGAACGATCGGCGTTGAAATTTGATCGAGGGCGAAGTAACGCCAGCCGTCGTCCTTCGCTCCAAGATCCCGTGCGAAGAGGTAGTACCGCCCGGAGCGGTGCAGCACGCGATAGGGTTCAACGCGCCGCTCCGCTTTGTTCGCGTATCGGAATCGGACGCGCGCGTTGTCGTTCCATGCGGCTTCCAGCGTCGTGTATACGGCCGCGGCAGCAGTGCCGTCGCTTAGTTTGGGCATCATGAAATGTAAGAAGGGCACATCCCGTTTCTCGACCGGGTCGTTCGAGCGGAATTGATCTTCGACGGGCTTTCCAAGCGCCTGCGCCGCGGCTTGGAGCAACGACTGCAGCGCGCGGCCGCTTCGGTCGAGCGCACGCGGCCGGGCTGCGAAGTCGAGCATCCGGACGACGTCATTGTCGGCCTTATCGCTCAGCTTAAACCCGGCGCGGATTCCAATTTTGCGCAGTTCCTGGAAATCGCGCAGCATGCTTCGCTCCGACATCTCATACTCGCGCGCTAAGGCGCTGATACGAACCGACCGGTTGCGAATGAGCTCAAGCAGAATTCGAACCTTACGTTCCGTCGCCGTACTGGGTTCACCGGAAGCGCGTGGCGTACCAAACTTCTTCGAAGGCATCGCAGCATTGTTCGGCACCTGCGTACTGCGCCCCGTAGAGGCCGAGGCCTTAGCCTCGCGACGCCGGACGCCTGGCACTCCGTTACGGTATGATACCGGCATGGAAGAGAAATCGGAATCCCGCCGCGACCGCCGTCATCTAAAAGCGCTGCTCGATGCGGCGGGGTACACGAGCACCCGCCACGGCGACGTGGGGTACAATGTCCAGTTCGGCGGAAAATACCGTGGCTGGGAAGTTCGCGTAGGCCTGCGCAACGGCTGGCTAACGTTCACCGTCTATTTCATGCACCTTCCCGAGGTAGGTGCAGTGCGAAACCGACTCTTCGAGCGGGTATGCGAAATAAACGACGCAATGTCGATTTCAAAATTCGTCAAGTTTGAAGATTCGCTCACTCTGGACATGGAATACCGCGCGGAGCACGTGGACTCGGAAGCGCTAGCATCGCTGATCGGACTGCTGTGCAACAATGCGGAACAGTACTATCCCGAAATATTTCGCATCGTAACCGGCGAAGAAACACTGGCCACGCTGCAAGAAGCGTACGGCCGAGTCGCACTACCGAAGGGTGCCGACTAACGGCAAGCGAGGGCAAGCATTGCGTCGATATGGCGCTCGCGGCGCCGCGCAACGGCCCTCCCATCACGATCCCAGAGCCGGCAATCGGCGACCATTTCATCGGCAATTTATGCCGTGCGTGCCGCTCACTGCGCTTGCAAGAAGCGTCGCCGGGCAGGGCATTCTGGAGTGCGCGATTGCGGGTTCAGTCGAGGTAACGGTCAGAAAGAGTGATAAATAGTCGCCGTGTTTCCTTTTCGTTTGGTTGCGCTGCACGATAGCGGGCCGAGCATACCGGTGCAATTCAGGCCGGGCGTCTCGGGTTCACCCGCGGCCATGGACACCCATTCGCGTACCAAACGACGCTACCGGGTCGACGGCGAAGGCACTCCGTCGTCGCCGCATTCCACCGACGAAGCGTTGCGCTACACCACAGATGGCCCGCGCGACGTGTACTTCCATCCGGAAGACCTCGTCGGCCACACCGAACGCACCTCTCGTCACGGGACGTGACGACGCGAAAGCATGGCGGTCCGCGGTCGTGCTACAGCAAGAACGGCGCACCAAAGACTGCATTCGCAACGCGTAAGGCCGCCGAACGCGCGATTCCGCGCGCGAGTACCGGCCTGCATCCCTACAAATGCGCCCTGCACGGCTGGCACCTCGGACATTAAACGTCCGCTTACGGCTACGAATATCAGCCCGGATTCGCCGGCATCTTTTCTATCTCAAAGCTACATCCGCGCGAAGTTGAAAACGTGTCGCTCTACGAGGGCGAAAGCGATGGTCTGCGAGTTCCGCTCCGCCCGACGCAAGTGGAATCCATTGAGATGGCAGATGAATCGCTTCGTGAAGCCTGGCATATCTCGGCATAAACCTTCAAGCCGCCGAAGAACATTTTGCTTACCGCGTCTATAACTACGGACCGTAGACCGTATTTCTCACGCAGCGCCTGGCGGTAACGACCAACCTAAAGCTTCAAGCGACGCCCATCTTGGGCCCACTCGGCTACAGCATCGCAATCAAATATAAAACCGCAAAAAACATCGTCACCATCCCGACTGCGACGCCAAAATCGACGGGAGATCGTGATCCTTGCGCGTTAACACCTGGGCGTGCCGAAATCTCGTTGCGAATATTGCATCTGACGTCAGGCACGCTCTTACGGAGAGGCTATGCAATTATTTTCGGGTTCCAGCGAAGAGTTCATCGACGAAGCACAGCAAAAGCGCATCGCTGAAGGCCTCGGCAACGCCTACTACGACTACTACCGGTTTCGAGCGTCGGCCTCCGAGTTCAATTCCTGGAAAAACTCCTTAAGCGCCCTCGCCCATCAGTTGCGGTATTCCGGCGTTCGCGACCACGGCGTCGTTCTCGAGATGCAGTTGCCGCTCAGCTCTGCGCGCCTCGACGCTTTCGTCTTCGGCCGCTCGCCGGCTGGAGCCGACGCTGCAGTATTGCTTGAACTCAAGCAGTGGTCCGAGGCCGGCCCGAGCGACTTCGACGATTGCGTCGAGGCCTTTGTCGGCGGTGGGATTCGCAGAGTATTGCACCCATGCGTTCAAGCTCGCTCGTACGCAGAGTATTTGGAAGATTCGCATTCATCGTTTGATCCTGAGCAGGGCGGCATTGGGATCTCGCCGTGCGCATGGCTGCACAACATGCACCCGGCGGCTGCAGGCGTCCTAAAGTCCACCGCATTTAGCGGCCTGCTTGCGCGCGTGCCCCTCTTCGTAAACAGCGACGCTGACACGCTGACCAAATTTTTTAGCGATCGAGTCGGCGGGGGCAAAGGCATGCCCGTAATGGAACGGGCGCTTTCCGGAAAGCACGCGCCGTCGCGCAAACTGCTTGAGCATACCGCGGCGATGGTCAAAGGAGAACCACGCTACAAGCTTATCGACGACCAAATCATTGCTTACAACGCTGTCGTTGCTTTGGTAAAGCGTGCGCACAAAGACAAGCGCGCTAAAGCGATCGTCGCCGTACACGGCGGCCCCGGAACCGGGAAATCCGTAATCGCCTTAAATTTGCTGGGCATGCTCTCAAAGATGGGCGTCAATGTTCAACACGCGACCGGTAGCAAAGCATTCACTCAGAACCTCTGGCGGATTCTCGGCGCCCGTAGCAAAGCGCAAGTGCGCTATTTCAGCAGCTTCGGAGCTGTTGAAGAAAACGGCATCGACGTCATCTTAGCCGACGAAGCGCACCGCATTCGTGAAAGCAGCAACGGGCAATACACGCCGACAGCAAAACGCTCCGACCGTTCGCAAATCGACGAACTGATCGGCGCCGCAAAAGTCGCGGTCTTCTTTATCGACGACTATCAGACGGTTCGCCCCGGTGAAGTTGGGAGCATGAGCATGATTCAGGAAGCCGCCGTGCGCCATAACGCGCGGTATGAATCGATCGATCTTCGAACGCAGTTTCGCTGCGCCGGCTCGGATGAATACATCGATTGGGTCGATCAATTGTTGGAGATTCGGAAAACGGGTACAACGATCCTCAGGCCCGCCAGCTACAGCTTCACGCTTGCCGACGATCCAACGGATCTGGAAGCCGTCGTTCTCGAACGA
>JALYTY010000065.1 GCA_030854045.1 Vulcanimicrobiota bacterium
TTCGTTTACGGAATGACCGCGCAGACGCAATCGCTCGCCGCTTCATAGAACGACTGAGGTGACTGATGCTTGCGCAACATTTCCACGTACCGACGGCATCGCCTCATGCTTCAGCCCCTGCTCTGTCAGCGAGCCTGCGTTCAACCCGAACCGCTTCCGAGAAGCCCTGCCTCTTCGGATCTTCGGCGGTGACGGCGGTCCGGCTATCGGCGCAGTGACTCGCAACGCTTAACGTCCTCCAGTTCGGGTATCTCCTTGAGAGCGATGTTGCAGCAGACTTCCGACCGGGCTGTAGAACACAGCGTTCAATTTCTTGAGACGCTCTTCGGTGACCGATTCTTAGGCGGATTTTCGATTCGATTTTGGGACGGGACAGAGCTGCATAGCCGGACGGCGGAGAGTTCGTTCACGCTATCGATCAACGAACCCGGGGCGCTTCGCGCAGCGTTTGCTCCGCCGATCGATCTCAACGCCGGCCGAGCGTTCGTCGAGGGCGCGCTCGATATCGACGGCAACGTCCGCGATGCAATTATGGCGATGGACGCGGCAAACAACGCACGCACGGCGGCGCAAACGATGCGCATCCTCTATCTGCTGACACGCCTTCCTCGCCCGCCGCACCACGGCGCAGACGAAATGCAGGCGCGCCTTACCGGCGCCGAACATTCAAAAGAACGCGATCGCGCCGCAATCGCACACCACTACGATCATCCTCCCAAATTTTTCGGCACTTTTCTGGATCGGCGGCTCGTATATTCGTGCGCCTATTACGACGACGGCGTAACGACCCTCGACGACGCGCAAGGCGCGAAACTAGACTACATTTTGCGTAAGCTGCGCGTCGAGCCCGGTATGTCGTTTCTCGATATCGGATGCGGATGGGGATCCTTGGTGCTCGCAGCGGCGCATAGGGGTGCAACGGCGCTTGGAATCACGCTTAGCCGCGTGCAGTACGAAACGGCACAGCAGAATATCGTGCAAGCCGGGCTGCAGGATCGCGCCTCGGTTGAGTTTCTCGATTACCGCGATTTAGGCTCGCGGCGTTTCGATCGCATCGCAAGCATCGGCATGGTCGAGCACGTCGGGAAAAAGAACCTTGGAACATACTTCAAGACGGCGTTCGATGCGTTGCGGCCCGGTGGGCTCTTTCTCAATCATGGGATTTCGGAGCAGAGCCGCGGCCGCACGGGAGGACGTCAGGGCGGGTTTATCAACCGCTACGTTTTTCCCGACGGCGAACTGGTAGCGATCGGAGAGAGTTTGACGTTCGCCGAGCGCGAGGGCTTTGAAGTGCGCGATGTCGAGAATCTTCGCGAACATTACGCGCACACGCTCCGCGATTGGGTCGCGAATCTCGAACGCAATGCGAGCGAGGCGCAAGCGATAGCGGGAATGGCCGCGTATCGCGTTTGGCGCCTTTACATGTCGGCAAGCGCGGTTGCATTTACGTCCGGAACGATCGGAATCTACCAATCGCTGCTGGGACGTCCCGACGGCAACGGCCGCACCGACATTCCATCCACGCGCCGCGACTTGTACGCGGCGCAAGGGGACGCTGCCGGCTAACGGCGGCATCTTCTTCTACGGAGAAAAAGGCGCGGTCGCGGCCGCTTTGCGATCGTTTGCCGCAGATCGCAGCATCGCTACTGCGGCGTAAATAACGACGATGACCACGAGCCAGCGCACCGCGGTAATCGGCAGCGATTTCACGATATAGGCGGCGATCAAGACGCCCGGAATTCCTCCGAGCGTAAGGCCGAGCGCGGCCTGAAGCGAGTAGGCATCAAGTCTAATGAACCGGATGCTCGCAATCGGCATGAGAAACGCGCACGATCCCATCATGATCGGCCATGCCGTTTTCGGATTCATTCCAAGGAGACTGACGAGAATGAGCGCTGGAGCGTAGAGCCCGATACCCAAAGTCATCAACGCGCCGAGACAAAAATTCGCGAAGATCGCAAATGCCAGCGTCGGACCACGCAATCCGAGCGCATCGCCTCCGCCGGGAATCCAGTTCAAGTTCTTCGTCAAGAAGAGGGCTGCGGCGACTAACAGCGCGCAGCCGATGCCGATCTGCACGTACCGCTTAGGCAGCCGCGCAACGGCTCCGGCGCCGAGCCATGCGCCCGCAACGGAAGCCAGAATCATCGAGACGAGCGTAAGCGGATCGACGTTGATGATTGCGATGAAGGCAAATGCCTCGAAAATCGTCGGCAGTGCGTGGCCGGCATTGAGCGTACCGGGAACGCGTTCGTCGGGAACGAGCTTGAAAAACTTAAAGAGCGAGATCGTCGGCGCGAACGATCCGATGCCGAGCGTATCGAAAAAATCCGTTACGAATCCGACCGCAAGCTCGACGGGCTTCGGCCACGCAAACGCACCGCGCTTGCGAACCTCCGCAATCCATGCGATGACGAAGATGATGCCGACCACTGCGACGGCCAGCAGCAGAAGAGTGCTGATGCTCATACGCGCGCGTTCTTCGGCCTTCGCCTAAGCAACCACTGCGGGGCTAAGTCAGTGCTAACGCACCGCCGCTGCGTTAAAGTACGAAGCGCGGGGATGATGCATGATGATGGCGGCCGTGGACTGCTCCGGTACGATCTGGAATCCCTCGGTTAGCGCAATGCCGATTCGCTCCGATGCCTCCAGCAAGCGGAAGGCGGTCTGGTGTTGGGCGAGATCCGGGCAGGCGCCGTAGCCCCAGGAATAGCGCTTCCCGCGGTCCGGATCCAAGCGCAGTTCCGTGCGGATGCGACGGTGCGCCCATTCGGCAAGCGCCTCCGCAGACTGTACCGAAAAACCGTGCAGAAAATACGACTCGCTATAGTCGCCGGAGGCCTGAAGCGCTTCCGTACGCTGGGATGATGTCGTTCCCACCGTAACGATCTGCAGCGCGATCACGTCGGTGCCTGCGCCGTTTTCCGGCTCGCGAAGATAGTCCGCCAAACATAAATGATCGCCGCCGATCTGACGCGCGAACTCGAATCGTGCGATCTCGCGCGACGGATCTTCCGGGTCGTACACAATGGCATCGTTCCCCACGCCGGCTGCAGGGAAATAGCCGTAAACAACGCGCGGCTGCAGCAAACCGTCTTGCGCGGCCCCTTGCTGATAGCTGTGGAGACGCGGCTCAAACTCCGTCCGAACCAAGTTCTCGAACGCCTCTCCTTTGGTGTTGCTCGCGCCCCATGAAAGACGATACAGGCTTCGGAGATCGAAGCAAGGCCATAACTCGCGGACGTCGACTTCAACTAGCGTCCGCACGCCCCAGAACGGCGGCTGCGGAACGTCTGCGCGTTGCGATTTAACGGCCGATACTACGCCGTTTGCGGCAACCGGTGCCGTAACGTTACGCGCGCGATCGCGCTGGGCGAACGCTTCACTTCGGGCGCTATCGACAAACGCTGCGCGCGATTGGCCCGACGATGTCAGCCGATCCACGATGTCGAGACCTTCGAAGGCGTCCTTCGCGTAAAACAACCCGGGTTCGAAAAAACGTTCTCCGTCTTCCAGCAGGGAAATGCGGCGCCCGAAGTCGCGGTTGATTGCGGCGCCTCCAACGATCACTGGAAACTTAAGGCCGCGCGATGCTTGTTCTTGCACGCAGATCGGCATCTGTTTGCTCGTCGAAACGAGCAGTGCGGAGAGGCCTATCGCGTCGGCTCCTACTTCCACGGCCTTTTCGAGAATCGTATTCATCGGAACTTGCTTGCCGAGATCGTGCACGGTGTAGCCGTTGTTGGTCAAGATCGTATTGACGAGATTCTTGCCGATGTCGTGCACGTCGCCGAATACCGTCGCAATGACGACCGTGCCTTTGGTCGATCCCGCTTTCTTTTCCAGGAACTGCTCGAGATGCGCGACCGCCTTTTTCATCACCTCAGCCGATTGAAGGACGAAAGGGAGAATCAATTCGCCCGAACCGAACTTATCGCCGACGTCTTTCATCGCGGGCAGCAGAATGCCGTTGAGAACATCGACTGCCGAGCGCTCTAGCAGGGCGGCATCGATCTTGCTTTCGATGCCGTCTTTGCGGCGACGCAGAATTGCGTTGTGAATCTGCCGCTCGACCGGCAGATCGGCGTCGCCGTCGAATTCGACCTGCGCGGCTCGAGCATCGCCCGCATTTTCAAAATGCTCGATAAGGACCGCGAGCGCGTCGGGACGACGGTTAAATACGAGATCGTCGCACATCGTGCGAACCGCCGGCTCGATCTCCGCGTAGGGTGTAATCTCTTTTGCGTGAACCAGCGCGGCATCGAGACCGGCCTCAACGCAGTGATGCAGGAAAACAGAATTGAGGGCGGCACGGGCAGCAGGCTTGAGGCCGAACGAAACGTTCGATACGCCGAGCGACGTCAATACGCCGGGCAACTCCCGTTTGATCGCCCGGATACCCTCGATCGTTTCGACCGCCGAATCGGCAAACTCGGTATCGCCGGTCGCAAGCGTAAAGGTCAGATCGTCGAAGATAAGCGCTCCCGCCGGGATACCGTATTCGTCGACGACGATGTCGTAGATGCGCCGCGCGACTTCGAGCTTACGCTGCGCAGTTTTTGCCATTCCGGATTCATCGATCGTCAGCGCTACGATGGCCGCGCCGTGCTCTTTGGCGAGGGGCACTATGAGGTCGATTTTGGTGCGCCCGGCCTCGAGATGAACCGAATTGAGGATCGCCCGTCCCGGATAGTTTTCCAGGGCAATCTGCATGACGCGCGGCTCGGTTGAATCAATAGCTAGCGGAGCTTCGATCGACTGAGCGAGGCGCCGGACGATCTCACACATCTGTCGATCTTCGTCGACGCGCTCGGTGAGCGCGCAGCATATATCCAGAACGTGCGCACCGGCTTCGACCTGTTCGCGCGCTACGAGCACGATCTCGTCGTAGTTATCCTCGAGCAGCAGTCGCTTCATCTTGCGAGAACCTTGGCTGTTGATTCGTTCGCCGATGATGAGCGGACGCGGTTCTTGGTCCAGAGCCGTTGCGGTCATTGCCGACGCTGCGTACTGCGCGGCCTTCGGTTGCGGCATGCGCCCCGGCTTTCCGATTGCATCGACCGACCTGCGTAACGCAACGATGTGTTCGGGCGTCGTCCCGCAGCATCCGCCGATGATGTTCACGCCGAACTCTTTCACGAAGCCGCTCAATTCGCGGGCTAGTTCTTCGGGTGATTCGGGATAGATTGTTTCGCCCTTAGGGCCCATGAGCGGCAGACCGGCGTTAGGAATAACGCTGATAAAGCAGCGCGAATTTTCGTTCAGATATCGCATGGAATCGCGCATTTGCGCCGGACCGGTCGAACAGTTCAGACCGATCGCATCGACCGGCAGCGCATCGAGCGTCGCGCAGATCGACCGGATATCGGTTCCGAGCAGCATGCGCCCTTCCGTAATGAGAGTCGGTTGCGCTTGTATCGGGATGCGGCGCATCCCGCGGTCAAACTCTCGCGTAATGCCGGCGATGGCGGCTTTGAGTTCGAGCAAATCCTGCATCGTCTCAAGCAAAAAGACGTCGACGCCGCCGTCGGCGAGCGCGCGCGCCTGCTCGGCGTAGAGTCCGGCAAGTTCTTCGAAGGTAATTTTAGAGAGCGACGGATCCGACGACGACACGAGCATTCCCGTCGGGCCCATCGATCCGGCGACGAAACGTGGCCGCTCCTTCGTTGCGACGGCATCGCACGCATCCCGCGCAATTTCGGCGGCGCGGCAGTTAATTTCGTACGTTTTCTCTCCGAGGGCATACTCATCGAGTTTCAGACGCGTCGCGGTGAAGGAATCGGTTTCCACGGCGTCCGCCCCAGCCTCGAGATACGACACGTGAATCGCCCGAACGACGTCGGGACGGGTGAGAACGAGCGCCTCGTTGCATCCGACGTATCGCTCGCCTCCGAAATCGGCTGACGAAAGATCGAGCGCCATGAGTTGCGTTCCCATAGCGCCGTCGTAAATGAGTACCCGCTCGGCGAGCAGTCGTAGGAAATTAGACAATTACGGTCAGCTATCCGGATGCTTGAAGGTGAGATCGGCCGCGACGCGGATTGCTCCGATCGAACGTCCGGCTCGATTATACACAATAGGTTCGGCGAAGGCGCGGAGTTGAGTCGCACGATCGTCTTCCGGAGCGCTTTTCAATACCGGCATGTGTTTTCGCGAGCAGTTGTTGTGGTCGACTCGACGAGGTCACCGCGAGCGATCTCGACTACGGCTTCTTCCCGCATCTCCTTTTAATCGCGCGGGTTGGAACCTACGAGCGCCGGTTCGACGACAACAGCTTCGGCTTCGGCGAACACCGGGTTACTGAGATACCGGTCCCCCGTGTCGCACGCAATGGTGACGATCGTTTTCCCCTTCGTTTCGGGCCGCGAGGCGATGTGGAGAGCGGCCCAAATATTGGCTCCGGCCGAAATCCCAACGAGCATGCCTTCTTCGCGCGCCGCGCGACGGGTCATCGCTATCGCATCGGCGTCGCTCACCGCAATGATTTCATCATAAACGCGCGTATCGAGGACCTTCGGAACGAAACCCGTGCCGGTGCCCTGTATTTTGTGCGGACCGGGTGCTGCTCCG
Organism: Vulcanimicrobiota bacterium; assembly: GCA_030854045.1. Lineage (GTDB taxonomy): Bacteria > Vulcanimicrobiota > Vulcanimicrobiia > Vulcanimicrobiales > Vulcanimicrobiaceae > JALYTY01. The sequence continues at coordinate 6,571 of JALYTY010000065.1, forward strand.
GAAAGTACCGCCGATGCCGCAGGTTCGCCGGCAACGATGCGGATCGCAGGCTTGCGTTCTTTAAGCAGCGCTCCCGCGCCGGTTATCGTCCCCCCCGTGCCTACCATCGCAACAAAGTAATCTACGGCACCGTCGGTATCGCGCCAGATCTCTTCGCCCGTCGTACGGCGGTGGATCTCCGGATTTGCCGGGTTTTCAAACTGCTGCGGAATAAAATATTTCTCGGGAGCGGCGCTCGCTACGTCGTAGGCTTTTGCAATCGCGCCTTTCATGCCGTCCGCTCCCGGCGTAAGCACGACTTGCGCTCCATAGGCCCTGAGCATGTTGCGGCGTTCGACCGTCATGGTATCCGGCATAATCAGAATGCACGGATAACCCTTCGCTGCCGCGACGAAGGCCAGCGCGATGCCGGTATTGCCGCTTGTCGGTTCCAGAATCGTCATCCCGGGGAGCAACCGCCCGTCGCGTTCGGCAGCTTCGATCATCGCCACACCGATGCGGTCTTTGACGGAACCGCCGGGATTCAACGACTCCATCTTCACGAGCACGGTGCCGGCCAATCCGGCGTTCAAGCGAGGTATTTTTACCAGCGGCGTGTTCCCGAACGTATCGACAACGCTATCGTAAATTCGTGCCATAGTGCATGGTGTAACCGCGTAACGACGGGCAAGTTTTCGCGCGCAAAGCGCGAACGTTCGTTCGCATCGTGTTTTCGCTCGCCGAAAAATCTCTCTACGTCGACGCACTCGGTCTTTGGATCGACAGCATGCAAACGCGCGAACGATGCTACGTCTCCCACGGACACAGCGATCATGCGCGCGAACACGAAGTCGTCATCGCGACGCCAAACACCGCGCGGATTTGTCAGGCCCGATTCGGGCGGCGCGCGCAACGGCCGCAGCGACCGGCGCTCCTCGATCCACCGCCGCAGCCCCGCAGTGAAGTGCGGTTCGAAGAGCACGGCTTCAACGAGCCCTGGACGCAAGGCAATCATCGCCTGACACTCTTTTCCGCCGGCCACGTTTTGGGGAGTTCTCAAATCCTGATCGAAGGCCAGAACGGCAAATTCGTCTACACGGGCGATTTCAAGTTGGCCGCTTCGGCTACGGCAGAACCGGTCGAAGTAAAATCGTGCGACGTGCTGCTTATGGAATGCACCTTCGGAAGACCCCAGTACGTCTTTCCGCCGCGCGAAGAGATCGCGGGCGAGATGGTAGCCTTCGCCCGCTCCGCGCTCGAAGGCGGCGCGGTCCCGGTGTTCTTCGCATATTCACTCGGAAAAGCCCAAGAAGCGATGGCGATTTTAGGGAATGCAGGCATTCCGCTCGCGGTGCACGGAGCTGTCGATACGCTCGCGTGCGTGTACGCGCAATGCGGCGTCGAGTTGCCGCCATACGAGCGTTACGACGCGCAGACGTTTTCCTGCGAATCGGCTCTGATATGGCCACCGGGCGGAAGAACGACTCCGAAAGCGCTTCGCAACAAGGACGTTCGTACCGCCGTTTTGACGGGCTGGTCTATCGATCGCAACGCACCCTTTCGATACGGGGTCGATCGCGGGTTCGCGCTTTCGGATCACGCAGACTATCCCGCCTTGTTGCGCTATATCGAGATCGCCAATCCCGCAAAGGTTTTCTTAGTGCATGGATGGCGCGATTTCGTGCACCGCCTCCGAGCCCTCGGAATCGACGCGGAGTACCTCGAGGAAAACCCGCAGCTCGCGCTTTTCTAGGCATGACAAAAGTGCGGCGGTATCAATCGACGCCGATGTCCCACAGAAGGCCGAGGTCTTTCTTCGAAAATGTCTTGAAGGCAATCAGCGTTTCCGTGTTCTCGATGCCGTCCAGAGCCGCAAGGCGCTCCGTCACAAGGTCGTTCAGATCGTCGTGCTCTCTCACACGCGCGATCGCGATCATGTCGTAGGGACCGGCGACGGAGTACGTTTCTGCAATCCCCTCGATTGCCAGCAGGTCGTCGGCGATTGATTTCAAGCATCTGCGCTCGACGTTCATTAAGATAAATGCGGTAACCATCTCCGGCGCTTCTCTGCATCGGCTGCGACGCCCCGCAGCGCGCTTTCTCGAAGTAGGGCAACGATGCGTTAGCGAACGAGATCGGCAACTATGCTTGCCTTCGCGCAAACGTGCCAATCGATCGCGGCAACTCCGGGGAAGCTCGAAAAGGTTCGAATCCTTGCAGAGCACTTGCGAAGTCTGGACGATGCCGATCTTGAAGCGACGTCCCGCTTCTTTACGGGCAATCCGTTCGCCGCGCGGGATTCGCGAAGTTTAAACTTGGGAGGCCGTTCGATGGTTGCCGCGGCCGAGCGCGCGTGGCGGTTCTCCGGCGCCGAATTATCGCAGCGGTATCACGAGACCGGCGATCTAGGAAGCGCGCTCGGGCCGCTCGTCGCAGAGTCGGCGCACCCGATGCTCTTTTCCGAGGATCGATTGTCGCCGTCGGGGCTTAAATCGCTCTTTGATGAGATCGCGAACGCTTCGGGGAAAAACGCAGGTAAGAAACGCGAGGCCGTTTTCGAACGCATATTGCGCGCGTGCGGCGATGCGGCCGAAGCGACGTACGTCATAAAAATCGTTACGGGAGACTTACGCATCGGACTGCGCGAAGGATTGGTGCACGACGCCATTGCGTCCGCCTACGAAACGACCCACCGAGCGGTTCAGCGGGCAGCGATGGCGTGCGGAGACATCGGCGCGGTTGCCGTTGCGGCCAAGCACCATCGCTTGGAAACGATCGCGGTGGCTTTCGGATCTCCTTTCGGTTTCATGCTCGCGTCGCCCATTGTGTTCGGTGAAACGTACAATGAACTGGCGGCCAATATGTGGCTCGTCGAAGACAAGTACGACGGCATACGCGCGCAAGCACACGTTTACGGCGGCCGCGTGTCGCTCTTCTCGCGCACGCTTAACGATGTCACGCATTCGTATCCCGAAATCGCAGGGGCGTTAGCCGCGCAACCGCGACCCATGATTCTCGACGGTGAAATTGTCGCGTCGCGCGATGGCAAGGTATTACCGTTTCGCGTCCTTCAAGCCAGGCTTTCGCGCAAAGAGGTCGACGCATCGCTGTTGGCCCAGATTCCCTTGGCTTACATGGTTTTCGACATTCTTGCCCTCGACGACGTCTTGCTGATCGACGAAACGCTCGCGGACCGGCGCGTCCGGCTTGAATCGGCATTCCGTTCCGGAGCGTATGCGGCAATTGCGCCGTCGATGATTCTCGAGCCCGGCACCGGTGCTGCGACCGTCAATGCCTGGTTCGACGACGCTCGAGCGCGCGGGAACGAGGGCCTGATGCTCAAGCGAACCGATGCGCCGTACGTTCCCGGGCGGCGCGGGCGATGGTGGCTCAAACTCAAACGGGAACTTACGACGCTTGACGTTGTCGTCGTCGCCGTCGAATGGGGTAATGGAAAGCGCGCCAAGATGCTCTCCGATTACACGTTTGCAATCCAAGACGATGCGGGAAATTTATTGACCATAGGAAGAGCCTACTCCGGACTTACCGACGCCGAGATTGCGACGCTGACGCAGCGGTTCATCGAAACACAAACCGGCAGCCGCGGTCGTGTCGTCGCCGTCAAGCCGGAGGTCGTTCTAGAGGTTGCCTTCGACATCGTAGCGCGAAGCGAGCTTCACGAAAGCGGTTATGCATTACGATTTCCTCGCATCGTTCGCATACGCGACGACAAACCGGTATCCGAGGTCAACACGCTCGCGGATGTCGACGAAATCTATCGCGAGATGCGCGTGCGAGAACGCGCCGGCACGTAGAAAAGATGGGCGCCGAGTAAGGCCCGGCTGCTCGGCTCTGCAGGCGTTTTAGCGATCGTTGGGTTGGGTACGAAACAGCGGTCTGATAGGAGAAAACTATGGCAGGTATCTTATGGGCGGTCATCGTCGTTCTGTTCGTCTTATGGGTGCTCGGATTTGCGCTGCACGTCGGAGGCGGACTCATTCATCTCATTTTGGTCGTTGCAGTCGTACTCATCATCGTGAACCTTCTCACCGGCCGGGGAGCCCGCGTTTAGCAACCATAGAAGAAATGACGGTATAGGCCGCTCTCGCGAGCCCATACCGTCGTTTTTTTTTAAATTCCGAGCCTAACCCTTACGGCAATAGCCGTGAACCTTTTTGCCGTGGCGCACGTATCCATGCACCCAGGTCTCGCCTTTGGGGCATGAATGCATGTGTTTGGCGCTCGTTGTCATCATCGGCGACGACATCGAACCGGCCGACGCAAAGCCGAAGCTTGCGCAAGCAATACACGCGGACGCCGCGACTGAGAAAAGGAAACGATTCATGAGAAAACCGCCTTGCAATAAGAACTGGTGAATGGCGACGCCTTCGGCGCTAAGGCGATGATTCCCAGGACAAGCCTGTTTCTATCGGCGTCGACCGCGTTGAAGGCGGATCTGCCGGGCACGAGAAGCGGCATCGGCGATCTCCGGACGCGGCGTCCGGCCGAGAACGGCGGACCGGATGCGCGCCGCGCCTACGATAGCGAGCAACGCGATCGCCGCCATCGCAAAATAGAGCCGCGGCTCAATCGGAACGGCGGCGACGCTTGCTAAAATGACGGCAAGCAGCGAAAGCAGCGTTTCCCAGCGGCGCATCTAGTCGTCGCTTTTTGCCTTTAGCCCCCCGGTTCATCCTTCGCCGATGTGTTTTGACCGACGACGATCAGGCGATCCCGTCGCTCACGACCGACGCCGCTTGCGTTAACGCGCGCCGCACGTAGGCATATACGAGCCACGGTTCGACGACGCAGTTAATCGCGAAGTGCGCGACGATGCACGGCAGCACTACGCGATCCGACGCAAGATAAACAATGCCGAGTAAGATGCCGAAGAGCGTCGTCGATGCAACCGCGTTAAGGGCAGCCCGCATGCCGCCGCGGATTCCCCAGAAGGCGTGCGCGATGCCGAAAATGACCGCCGACACAACAACCTGCAAGACCACGCCCTGGCCGGCCCGCGCGAATGCGTCCATCAGGTACTGTCTAAAAAAGACTTCTTCCAGAATACTGGTGGGAACCGCCATAATCGGCCCGAGAATCCGAAATGCGGGAAACCGAAGCATGTAGGGAGCGAGTTCGAGACCGCGGATACTGTAGGCAATGTACGTGAGCGCAGCGATCGCCGATAGCAGCCATCCAAGCGAACTCGCTTCCGCTGCGCGGTGAAAGATCGGCGGAACGAAAGAGTTCCAAAAGATAACGATCGTCGCGCCTTCGACGATCGTAACGGCGCCGATTATGAGCCAGCAACGCCGAACGGTTTTAGGATCGTATGCTATTGGCTTCATACAGCATCTCTTCGGATCGGCGGCTCCCTTGCCAGATATCGCCTCAGCGGTTCTTGAACTTCGCCATTCGCTTTTCGTTGTAGGCTGCAATGCCTTCTTTTGCATCGTCGCTCTTGAAGAGCAACGACTGAAGTTCGCGTTCGAGAGCAAGCGCATCCTGAAGCGGAAGCTCCGCGCCGGTCTGCACGCTGCGCTTGATATGTCCGACGGCCATCGGTGCCTTGTTGGGAGTGCAAAACTGACGCGCGTAGTCCGTGATCTGCTCGCGAAATTCCGCCGCCGAACCCTCGAAGATATCGCTTACAACGCCCCAATCCAGCGCCTGTTCGTAGCTGAACGTTTTGCCCGTTACCATCAATTCGATCGCGCGCGCCTTACCCACGAGGCGCAGTAAACGCTGCGTTCCACCGGTTCCCGGCAGAACGCCGAGCGATACTTCGGGCAGACCGATTTTTCCGGCGTCCTTACGGGCAATCCGAATATCGGCCGCCATCGCAATCTCCATGCCTCCGCCGACACAGTGGCCGTTGAGCGCGGCGATGACTAATTTCGGCGTCTGTTCCAATCGGCTCAGCGTTTCGTTGGCGTGCAGACAGAACATGTACTTGAATTCCGGCGTCACCGAATTGAGCATGTTGATGTTCGCGCCCGCGGAGAAAAACTTCTCGCCCGCGCCGGTAAGCACGATTACCTCAACGTCGCCATCGAAGCGCGCGTCCAAGATCGCTTCGTCGAGTTGGCGCATCATCTCATGCGTGTAGGTATTGGCCGGCGGATCGTTCAGTTCGACGAACGCAATGTGTCCGTCTTTCCAATAATTGAGGACTCGTTTGCCGTCGAAGGAGCGGACATCGCGGCCGAACGGCGTCGTTAGCGCGGAAGTTCCGTTAGTAGTGGTCATGAGGTTTCTCCTTGGTAACGTAGTTGGACGGTAGCAGCCTAGATGGGTGCTGCTAGTTGGCGCTAAGATTGCCCTTCGGCGCGATCCAGTCGGGATTCTTGAAGTAGGATGCAAGAACGGCGTCGTCCGCGGGCGTGGGAAGAACCGAAGGCATATAAGCCGTCCACTCCTCCAGGGTTAAGCGACGTCCGTCGACGGAATACCGATCGCTCGCAAATTGGCCGATTTTCCGGTTAAAGCGCATATCCGGCACGTACAGTTTCGTTGCGTCGGCGTTGACTTCGTTTACGCGGTTCACCGTCTGAGTGACTTCGGCATAGAACTGATCGCGTGCGCGTTCGTTAAGATGTTCCTTATCGGCATTCTCCGATGTCTTGTCTTCGTCCACGCGTCCTTTGATGCCCCAGGTGTACGCCCACTGCGCCGAACCGGAATGGTCGGTCCCGAAGAGATCGAGCGAACCGGAGATCCATTTGTTGTAATACTTCTGCTGCATGGCAACCGGTATGACGCCGGCCTTGGCGATGCGGCGAAGCCCCGTTATCCCCGTGCCCATGTGGAACGATTCTTCTTTGAGCATCGGGCCCATCGACGATGCGAGCGGCGCAAATCCGGAGTGCGAAAGCATCGTAAGCTGAAACTTTCCGTCGCGGTCCATGAAGTTGGTGTAGGCAAAGAAGTCGAGCCAGTGCGTGACGTCGTCGTTGAACGCGTTGAGAAGACGATTCTTCTTTCCGAACGCACGGCGCTCGAGCATCTTCTGCGCTTCGATCTTGCCTTCGCTTCCGAATTGGTTCACCAGCAGATGACACATCTGGTAGCCATGGCGCGTCTCTTCGACCATGATGCGCACGAGCGAGGCCAAATCGTATTCCGACGGCGCATTTCCAACAAGGAAACGCTGCTGTTCGTTGGAGGCAAACTCGGTATCGCCTTGGTACACGATCATGTTGAGAACCGCATCGCGCATCCGCTGATCGGGAATCTGGCGCACGTTCTCCCAGCGGCGTTCGCCTTTGAAATCACCAAAAAAGATCTCCGGTGTGGGGAGGTCGCCGTACTTCGCCTCGAACGTGTATCCGGGAACGAACCGGTCCATGAGATCTTGATCGAGACCGATATCGGCTTGCCATTGCTTGAGCAGATCGGTCCAGTCGTCAAAGGTGCTGATGCGCGCCATAGCTGTTGCCTCCACTACGATGTCATGTGACGGAATTCTTGGCATCCGTGCAAATACTGTTATACTATCGCAGGGGTATGGTATGAGTGTCAAGCGGCTCGCGAAGACCGTGCGGACGGTTACGCGCCCGAATTCATTTATTTTTACGCTCTACGGCGACATGGTGCACCGCCATATCGAAGACGGGACGCTTTGGATCGGAGCGCTTATCGCGCTGATGTCGACGTTCGGGCTCTCGGAGCCGGCCGTCCGCCAGGCCGTTTCCCGGATGTCGCGCCAAGGATGGCTCCTCGCCAACCGGCTCGGGAATCGTGCGTACTACTCGGTAACCGAACGGGGTCGCCGCCGAATCGAAGGGTTGAGTCCCCGCATCTACGGCCCGGTCGTGGAATGGGACGGACGCTGGCGCATGCTCACGTACGGCGTCGCCGAGGCTCAGCGCGAACGGCGCGACCGGTTACGGAAAGAACTCACCGTCCTGGGCTGGGCGCCGCTCTCGTCCTCCGCGTGGCTCTCGCCATCGGACGGCCTCGATGATGCCCGCGATGTCGCAGCGTCGGCCGGCCTGCTCGCGAACGTCGATCTCTTCGTTGCAAGCTATCGCGGGCCGGCCAGCGACCGGGAACTGCTTGAAAAATGCTGGAATCTCGATGCGATCGCCAGCGCCTACGAAGACTTCATCACCGCCTACGAGCCGCGGTTAGCCCGGGAACGCGGCGAAGCGGCTCTCTCCGATGAAGCAGCGTTCGTGGAGCGGATGTGGCTGGTGCACGATTACCGAAAGTTTGCCTATATCGACCCGGGACTACCGAGCACGCTCTTGCCGGCGCACTGGCAAGGGACGACGGCGGCGGCGCTCTTTCGCGAATATTATGCCGCCATCGATCGCAAATCGCTGCGGTTCCTCAAGCAAGCAACTGGGAAGGCGGTCACGACATAGCCGGGGAAGAGCGGGCGCCATGCCAAAACGGTTTCTCTTCGCGTGCGCCATCGTGGCAGCGGTATTTGCAGCGTGCAATAACTCCAATCCGTACGATGCTTACGTGACGCCGTCTTCGCCGACGCCCAATCCCTCGTATTCGCCGAACCCCATCGTAACGGCAGCTACGGTAACGTTCTCCGTCGCCGCAACGCCGATTCCGAATCAGCCGATTGCGATGTCCACTCCGGACGTCGCGGGACGGCCCGGCGCGGCGATCGTAACGATCCCGACAAGCGCAACCGGAAGCGCCGCTTTCACCGGTCTCGTTGCGACGAAGACCTACTGCTGGACGACGATGTACACACCCTCCGGAGCGCAACCGCAGAATTACTCCATCTGCGCCGGCCCTCAATACTGGCAGATATCTCCCGTGCACATCGGCAATCCATAGCAGCCGACTTACTTACCGGTCGTCGTCGTGCAAGTGCAGGTGACAGCCGTCTTCCGCATCGGAGAGCACGTCGCGCGCTTCGCGTAGCACGCCGCGCGATAGCGGTTGCTCCGGCGGCATTACGCTTCCGGCTTCGGCGAGGAACTCCGACTCGTCCCAGTCTTCCCAGGTTTCTAGCGGCTCGACATCCGTCTCTGCGGGAAATCTCACGCAGAATCCCTGATCGACGTGCACGCCGACGACCATGATCCGCGTCCCGCGCGGGAAGTACGTTCCATCCTTCCACAGCGTTCCGTACGTCGTATCGTAATGTTGACCGATTTTGATCGATTCGATGGCGAAGGTTCCTCTGACGGTAATTCCGTTTCGTTTGCGTGGGCTTAAATCCCGAACGGATTAAGCGCTTTCTCGCCGATGTAGGTCAGCACGCTTTTCGTCTCGCTATACGCACGCATGGTCTCCATACCCAATTCGCGCCCGTAACCCGACTGCTTGTATCCGCCGAACGGTACCCCCGGAAATACGGCGTACGGCGTGTTGATTGCGACCGTGCCGGCGCGTATTGCGCGCGCTACGCGGTTTGCGCGGCCGATATTCTGCGACCACACGGTTGCCGACAAACCGTAGTCGCTCGCATTGGCCTGCGCGACGGCATCGCCTTCGTTCTCGAAGCGGACAAACGAAACGACCGGCCCGAAAACTTCTTCGGTCGCAATGCGATGCCCGGGTTCTGCCTCGAAGGCGCTGACGCTCCAGAACATTCCCTTTGCGAAGGCATCCCCGACTTCGGCCGGTTCCCCGCCAATCAGCCGGCGCGCGCCTTCGGTTTGCGCGGTATCGCAATACGAACGAATCTTATCGTACTGTTCGCGCATCGTTATCGCGCCGACGTGGGTCTGCGCGTCTTCCGGATCTCCGACGCGAATCGCGCGGGCGCGCTCAAGGAACGCCGATACAAAACGATCGTAGATGTTTTTCTGAACTAAGATCCGCGAACGCGCTTCACACGTTTGCCCCGCGTTGTAATAGATTCCATACAGCGCTCCAGCGACCGCCCCGTCGATATCCGCATCGTCGAAAACAACCGATGGAGATTTCCCGCCCAATTCCAGCGTCACTCGCTTAACGGTTTTTGCTGCCGATTGCGCCACGAGCTTGCCCGTCGCAGTGCTTCCGGTAAACGCTATCTTATCGATGCCGGGATGTTCGACGATCCATTGACCTAGCTCGCGCCCCGACCCGGTAACGATATTGAGCACGCCTTCCGGAACGCCGGCTTCCAAGGCGATTTTTCCAAGCTCGATCGCGGTGAGCGGCGTCGATGGCGCGGGCTTCACGATCACCGTACATCCGGCCGCGAGAGCCGGCGCAACTTTCCACGATGTCAGCAGCAGCGGAAAATTCCACGGGACGATCGCCCCCACTACGCCGATCGGCTCGCGCACCGTGTTCGCAAGATAGGTAGGAATGGGAGGCGGCAATGTTTCCCCATAATTTTTCGTGATGGCGCCTGCGTAAAATTCAAAGCAGTCGACGATAGCGCCGATCTCGCCCTTTGCCGTGGATATCGCTTTACCGTTGTCGCGCACTTCGAGCATCGCGAGGCTCTGCGCTCGCTCGGCGATAAGCTGCGCCATTTTATTCAAGATTTTCGTTCGGCGCGATGCGGCCATAGACGACCATTTTCCGCCATCGAATGCGCCGCGCGCGGAACGAACGGCTTCATCGACGTCTTCACGCGTCGCCTCCGCAACGTCGGCGAGCACCGCATCGGTTGCCGGATTGCGATTCTCGTACGTTGCGCTCGATCCGGCGTCGCGCCATTTGCCGCCGATAAGTAATTGCGTCGCCTGCGTTGCGGTCGTGCTCATGAATTCTCCGTCCGTTCGAAAATCGTAGCGATACCTTGGCCGACGCCGATACACATCGTCGCTAGGCCGTAACGTCCTTTGCGTCGCCGCAGCTCGTGCAGCAGCGTCGTCGCAATTCGTGCGCCGCTGGCACCGAGCGGATGGCCGAGCGCGATCGCTCCGCCGTTTACATTCGTCTTGCGGGGATCGAGTTCCAGCTCGCGCATACAAGCGATGGACTGCGATGCGAAGGCTTCGTTCAACTCCACGAGATCGAGGTCGCCCGCCGAAAGCGACGCCCGCGCGAGCGCTTTGCGCACCGCCGGAATCGGTCCAAGACCCATAACGTCGGGCCGCACGCCCGCAACTGCTCCGCATACCACACGCGCAAGCGGATGCATATGCAGTGCGCGTGCCACAGATGCCTCAACCAGGAGCAGCGCGGCCGCGCCGTCGTTGATTCCCGACGAATTACCCGCAGTGACCGTTCCCGACTTCACGAACGCCGGTTTGAGCGCAGCGAGCGTCTGGAGCGTCGTCTCCGGGCGAGGATGTTCGTCCGAGGAAACGCCGTTTACGGGAATGACTTCGTCATCGAATGAGCGTTGGCCGATTGCCGCGTTTGCCCTGACCTGGGATTCTAAGGCGAAGCGGTCCTGTTCTTCGCGGGCAATTCCATATTCGCGTGCGACGTTTTCCGCAGTTTCGCCGAGCGAAACGGTCCACTGCGCGGGCATGTTCGCATTGACCATCCGCCACCCCAAAACGCTATCGAAAAGCCGCTGCGCGCGGCCGTATGGGCGGTCGGACTTTGGAAGAATGTACGGCGCGCGCGTCATTGACTCGCTGCCCCCGGCGATCGCCGCGTCGCATTCATCGCATGCAATCGCACGCGCCGCGGCGTTGACGGCTTCAAGACTCGAACCGCAAAGCCGGTTGAGCGTCACGCCCGCAACTTCAATCGGCAGTCCGGCAAGGAGAGCGGCCATGCGAGCGACGTTGCGGTTATCTTCGCCGCTCTGGTTGGCCGCTCCCCAATAAACGTCGTCGATGCGGTCCGGCGAAATCTGCGTGCGATCGACGAGCGCCCGGATAACGATTGCAGCAAGGTCGTCCGGCCGCACGTCTGCAAGCATGCCGTTACATCTGCCGATCGGCGTGCGCACGGCGTCGACAACCCAAACCTCACGCCCCTGCATCGCCGGTTGCCTCCTCCGCCGGATCGACATCTAAAACCCACAGCGCCCGATTGGGCGCAAACTGCGACCCTTGCGCATCGGCCACGCGATGCAAGATTCGGGCGACCCGCGCGCCGCCGATCTCGCGCCCCCACGCAATCGGCCCGATCGGATAGTTCACGCCTAGCCGCATCGCGAGATCTATGTCGTCGGGCGAAGCGACTTCTTCATGCACGGCGATCACCGCTTCGTTCACGATCGATGCAATCACGCGACCGAGATACAATCCCGGAGCCGGCTCGACCAGCACGACCCCTTTGCCCATTGAGGCAAAGAGTTCTTGGGCGAGCGCGAGCGCATCATCGGAGACTTCCGGCGAATCGACGATTTCAACCGCGCCCTGGTTCTGCAACGATCCGACTATTCCGTAGCCGACCAGCCGTTCCGGATGCGCAAACGCGCCGGCTACGGCCTCCATCTCCGTTGCGTACGCATCTGCAAAAATAACGGCCTCGGGTGCGAGCACGGAATCGAGTTGCGCGAGAATGTCGCCGCGATCCGTAATTCCATCCCCGACATCGATTGCGATCGTTGTATCCGCGGAGATTGTATCCATAAACTCATCGTGCTCGATCCGTTCGATATGCGCGTAGCGTTCTTGGAGCAATTCCGCCATTTCATCCGCAACGCCGCCGAACCCGATCAATACGATGCGTTCGTCGTTATCGGGCTCCCCGACATTCTCTTCGGGAGTAAGGTCGAGCCGCTCGGGCGGTCCCTGCGAATAATCGTAGAATCCGGACCCACTCTTGCGTCCGAGACGGCCTTCCTGCACCATGCGCCGTTGAAGCTCGACCGGCGCCAGACGCGGCGCTTGCAACCGTTCGTATATGGAATCGCTGGTACTTGCGTTTACGTCCATTCCGATTAAGTCCATGAGTTCGAAGGGGCCCATGCGAAAGCCGACGCAACGCGCGAGCGCATCGAGTTCTTCTGCGGCCGCAACACCCGCTTCGAGCGCCCGCAGCGATTGCAAGTAAAACGGCCTCGCCACCCGGTTAACGATAAAGCCCGGCGTGTCCGCCGCAAAGACCGCCGACTTGCCGATCTGCGCGACGAAAGCGCGCGCCCGATCGAGCGCTTCCTGTGAAGTCTGAGCGGATGCAACGATCTCAACGAGTTCCATCGAAATCGGCGGATTGAAAAAGTGCATTCCGACGACGCGTTCGGCATTCGGCGTCACGTCGGCAAGGTCTTGAACGCAGAGCGACGACGTGTTCGTCGCGAGCAGAGCTTTCGGTGCGAGCGCCTCCGCGAGCGCGCCAAAAACTTCGCGTTTTAGGTCGAAACGTTCGGGAACGGCCTCAATTGCAATCGTCGCATCCGATCGCTCGGGAATGCGATCGCTCCAGACGATGCTTGCTGCTGCGGCATCCGCGTTGAGCCGCGCGGCATTTTTTTGCGTGCGTGCAATTCCTCGCTCGCGCGCTTGCGAATCCGGCTCGATCACCTGCACGCCGCAGCCGGCACGTGCGGCAACGAGCGCGATACCCGTTCCCATTGTGCCCGCTCCGACAACGATTACGCGATTCTCCACGCGCGTTCGCTTCGCGAGAGGAGCCGCAAAGGCTTCGTCCGATTACCGGGAGATGGAAAAACCGCAGTGGAGCGTGCTCTCGTCCAGGTACGTCCTGGACAGTCCGCACTTTCGTTTGAGGTGCGACGAGCTGAAGCTGCCCGGCGGAGCGATCATTCCGGACTATTACGTTCGTGAAGCCGAAGGATTCGTGATCGTGCTTGCGATCACAACTGCAAACGAGATCGTTCTCATCGAACAATATCGTTACGGACACGATTCCATCATTACCGAACTTCCGGCCGGGACGCTCGATCCCGGGGAGGACCCGCTCGTCTGCGCAAAACGCGAACTTCTCGAAGAAACCGGCTACACGGCGCCGCGATGGCAGCCGATCTTCAGTGTACCGGCTGAACCCGTTCGCTCGAATTCGATCATGCATTGTTATCTCGCCCGCGATGCCGTGCTTCAAGGCATCCAATCCCTCGACGTAACCGAGCAAATCGACGTCAAACTGTGCTCGTTACACGAACTACGACGTCTGCTCTACGATGGGAAAATACAATCTGCGGCATCGATTGCGGCTGCATACGCGGCATTGGAACGACTGGCAGACCCGTGAAGAAGCCGGGTTCGGCTATCGATGCGCGGTGAGCTCGCGAAGCTCGCGCAGGGAACCGAACGGATACACTTTCTCTTCGCCGCTAGCCGTCACGGCGATACCGTCGATCGTCGGTACGAAACGCCGAATCGCAGCACTGCACTCGGCCGAACAGACGTTGAGCCCGCGCGAATACGGCGTCAGCGCCGGCACCACGACGATACGCGGCGATGCTAGAAATGCGGGTATGCTCTGCCGCCCACCAAGCGCGATGCTCGGATGCAGGTGGCCTACAATGCATTTGCTCGCTGCTACCGGTTTGTCGCCGTGTATCAAAATCCAGCCGTCACGCTCGATCGCGTCTTCGGTATTGCCCAGAATTGCCAAGCCGCGCGTCCGGCCCTCGTGGTTGCCGGCTATCAGCGTCACCGAGCAACGCGCGCGCAACGCCTGGAGCCCGGCCCCAATAACGGCCGCAGCGCCCGCGCTCATTCGGCTTCCGTGAATAATGTCGCCCAGAAGCACTAGCTCGCGCGCATGCGTCCGTTCGAGCGCCGAGACGAGTACGGAGATCGCTGCTGTGGTGCTCCATAGCGGTAAGGCGCCGCCGATCACGTCTTCGTATCCGAAATGCGCGTCGGCTGCGACGAGCACGCGCGACCTTTCGAGCAGCATTAAGCCGTGCGGAAGCGCCTGCACGCCGGGAGCCAATTCTGCAGTGCGCGCGGAAGGCTGCGGTGCGTTCATGCTCCGTATCGCAGTTCGAAGGCGGGTGCGCTCGTCTTTTCGCCGGTTTCAGCGTTGCCTTCGCCCACGAGCGCGAGCACGCGCTCGTGCAGCGCTTCGACCATGTCCGCGCGATCGTCGAGCACAACGGAATCGCCGAACGACGACGTTATGATTCCGAACGTAAAGGGCGTTGCTGCCGGCGGATGCACGACGCGGGGCGTCTCGGCGATCGACCGAACGTACGCGCGCGCGGCGGGTGCATCTAGCACGTCGTGCGTCACGGCGCGAATCGTCTCGCGCAGCAGCGGAAAGTCGGGATCGGTCTGCGATATCTGTTCGAAGATGCGCGTGCTGTTCCAGTTTTGCGTGCTCCGGCGCAGCGTCCGGCCGGCGGCTCGGCGCAGAACGAGCAATCCCGTATTGGCAACGTACCGGAAGAAACTGCGCAGCAAGTGCGAACTGCGCAATCCCGCCAAAAGGTCCGCGTCAAAATCGTGCGCGTGGAGCATTCCGCTCCAGATTGCATCTTCCAAGCGCTTCTTCTGCGGCAGCGTTACGAGAAAACCGTTATCGTCCGTCGTGATGTGCGTGTTCGCGCGCACGGCGGCAAAGACGCGAGCGCCGACGACGCGAGCCAGAGTTTCGTTGACCCGTCGCCCGGCGCCGGTATGAAAAACGGCGCTTTGGCGTTTGTCCACCGTGTAGATTTCTATCACCGGTTTCCCGACGTCCGGAACGCCGGAAAGAGCTTGCTGTTGCGCGATATATCGCACGACGTGCGCCGCTTCCGTTCCGTCAAGCGCGTAACGGGATCGAAGGAAACCGTGAGCCGCCGCAGCATCCCGCCGCAAAAGATGATGCGCGACGCCGACGCGCAATCGCGTGATCTCGAGGGCGAGTTCGGGCGGAATGCTTTTGAGGTGCGAACTCCACCGCGGTACGCTGGGGCGGCCGGCGTACGGTTCTACGCTCAAGCCGGTGGAACCGATCTCTTTAACGCGCAGCGAGCGTCCGTTCAAAAGAAACGAGTCTCCCACGCGAAGGGCGCGCGCGAAGCTTTCCTCGATGCGACCGATGTCGTCGCTTCCGTTTTGCCGCACGATAACGTGCGCTTCGTCGGGAATCGTCCCCACGTTCTCAAAGAACGCCGAGCAGACATCGCGCCCGAGCCCGTAGATCGCTTCGCCGTCGTAGCCGAGGCGTCGTACGTGAGCCGCTTCGGCGCCCACGCCTGCGCCGGAGAGATATTGCGCGCAGCGTTCGACGTCGCTGCGCTGCAGGTCGCGATACGGATAGGCGCGGTGGGCGAGAGCAAGAACGTCGTCTATGCTGCAACGGCGATCGTAGCAGACAGTGCCGACCATCCATTGCGCGAGCACGTCGAGCGGCGCTTGCGGTATCGTGACTGCGTCGACGACTCCGTCGGCGATGCATCGCCGGGTTGCGGCTGCCTCGATAATATCGTCGCGATCTTGCGCGACGATCACGCCCGAAGCAATCGCATTGGGCTGATGGCCCGCGCGGCCGATTCGCTGCAGCGTCGCCGTAACGCCGCGCGCGCCGCCGACAATAAGCACGCGGTCGATACATCCGATATCGACGCCCAGTTCTAAACTGGAACTGCAGACCACCGTCCGAAGGGTTCCCGCGCGCAATGCCGCTTCGACGCGATGGCGAACGCTGCGCTGGAGGGCCGAATGATGGACGCCGATGCGCGTATCGTACGTCCGCGCGGATTCATCGTTTGCAACAAAACGTACCTGCTCGTCCATCACGCCGGCCATCTCGTGGGCGACGCGTTCGGCTTGGCTGCGCACGTTCGTAAAGACAAGTGACGCGCGCACGTCTTCGGAGAGAGCCACCGCGCAACGCGCGACGGTCGGCAGGGAAGCCATGGCGCCGGAAAACGGCGCGTGGATTCCGATGCGAATCGTGCGCAGACCGCGATGGTCGACGATACGACATGGCCGCTGCGTTCCCGCAATAAAGGATGCGACGCTTTCTAGCGGCGCAACCGTCGCCGAAAGCCCGATGCGATTGAAGCGCTGCGGCACGAGTTCTTCGAGCGATTCCAGCAGCAGCGCGAGATATGAGCCCCGCTTGTTTGCCGCGATTGCATGTACTTCGTCGATAATTACCGTCTCGACGTTGCGAAGCGTGCGGCGGTAGCTCTCCATTGCGAGCAGCACCGCAAGCGACTCCGGTGTAGTTACGAGAATATGCGGCGGTCGCGAAAGCATCAATCGCCGTTCCTGCTGCGGCGTATCGCTCGTCCGAACGCCGGTTCGGACGAATCGTTCGCGAATGCGACCGCGCCGACGCTTACCGCGTTCGGTATCGATGCGTTCGAGTAGTTTCATCTCGCGCATCGGGCGGCGAAGGTTGTGCTCGACATCGTAGCCGAGCGCACGCAACGGCGAGACGTATATCGCGAACGTCCGCGCGAAAAGTTCGTCCCGGTCTCGTCGCTCGGCGAGGCGCGAGATGATCGGAAGAAAGGCCGCCAGCGTCTTTCCGGTGCCGGTCGGCGCGCAGATCAGCAGATTCTCTCGTTCCGCGCCCAAGGGCAGAGCATCGCGTTGAGGCGGCGTCGGTTCGCCGAGATGTTCGTGCGCCCAGCGCGCCACATCGGGATGGAGCGTCAGAAACGAGGAATGCATGAGACGAACAGATGTTCGCCTACCATGCGATCAGTTCTTCTTCGCCATCGAATCGCTCACGAGCGACGCACTCATCTGCGACGTCTGCGTTTCGTGCTGGTCGATGCTTTGCTGTTCGCGAGCGACGGAATATTCGCTCACGTTAACGGGCACTTGCAGATTCGAGTCGTAGCGGATCGTGGCGCTTACGCTCGTGTCGATCTTCGGCATCCCGGATTGCGTCGCCGTGCCCGATTCGGCGATCGTCAACATTCCACCATCGTTTTTCGAAACGGAAAAATCCGAGCGCTCGGAAAAACCATTGCTCGAATTCGTAACGTTCCAATGCTGCTTCGCATCGACGCGCGAAGGGTCGAAGAAATGCGGCCCGAGCAGACGCGCGATCGCGAGTTCTTCTTCATTGACCCGCTTGCCGAGGTCGCAGACGGTCGTGGTATTGTCGTACACGACGCAGGCCGCCGGCAACGCGGTACGATGTCCCTGGGCCGCTTCGCTCACCATAATTGTCAAACCGCCGTCGGGCCGTTCGCCTATCACGTCGACCGTGATCGTCCCCTTGTCCTGATCGCTCGCGCCGCTGTCCGTGCTTCCGCTGCCGGCGTTTCCACTGCCGCCCATGCCGGAGTCGTGGATCTCGAGATCGCTCGACGTGCCGTACGTGAAGTCGTACACGAGATGGCGCTCCGAGGCCGGTGCGGGCTCGGCGCCGGCATGCCACGGAACGAAGGCCGCAATGAGGAAAGCGGCCGCGAAAGAACGATTCCCTTTACGCATAGTGACGTTGTATTCAACGCCTGGAAAAGGCGTTCCGTTTTTCAACAAGGCGCTAAAAGCCTAGCAGGGTGCTAAGCGTAGGCGTCTACGTGCGTTCCCAGGCCAATCGACGCCGCCAGCAAAGCGGCTTGACTTTTATCCAGGTTCTGGACCGCCTTGAGTACGTCGACGTTGAGCGAACTGCTTACGCTGCTGCCGACAAGCGCGGTCGCGATGTTTGCGAGATCCATCGTGAATGTTGAAACCTCTCTCCGCTCTATCGGTAAATCCGTGTGAGAACTCCAGCATGGTGCCGGTAAACCAAAGAGGTCAACGTCCGATGAGCTCGCTTCTACCTACTTTCCTGCGAATAACGGCGGTCGTGGCTATCGCCATCGTCGCCTTGATCGTCGCCGCATTTATCTTTAAGATCGCGATCGTAGCGTCGCTGGTCGCCGCGCTCGTCTTGGCCGGAGTCTTCGTCTATAACCGATTTCGCCGCCGAATCGGAGTTTCGAGAGTTCGCTAGCAGGCTTGCTAGCGTAGCGGCGACCGCGGCATCAGCCAGCGGTCGAGCGCGTTCGTCAGGCAGTCGGGCTCTTCGATCATCGGCACGTGTCCGCTACTATCCACGATCTCCAGGTTGGCATGTGGAAATTTGTCGGCGGTTCGCCGCGCCTCATCGAGCGATATCGTTTGATCGCAAGCGCCGGCGACAACAAGAACCGGCATTGCCAGATCGGGCGCGATATCGGTCGCCGGATCGCGCAACGCCATTCCGCGCAACATGGCTACGGTACCGCCGACATCCGCAGCTTGCATCATCATCCGAAGTCGCTGCGCGGTCTCGGATTGCGGAACGTATCGTTGCGCGGCCAGCATTCGGGGATAGAACGCATGGACGACCGAAGCTACGGAGTGTTGCGATTCCGCGTTCGCCGCGAGATCGTTACGGAATTTTGACATTTCCATCGTGTCGGCTTCGAGGTGGCTGCACACGAGCGCAAGACGCGTCAGCCGTTCCAAATGCATCCGGGCAAACGCAAGCGCAACGTAACCGCCGAGCGAGTGTCCGACAATTGCGGCTCGTTCGATGCCGAGCGAATCGAGTACCGCTGCGATGTCACCGGCCAGCGATTCCATAAGATACGGTCCGCCCGGAGCATTGCTCGAACCCGTCCCACGCATGTCCGCGCGGATCACACGGTGCGTTGCAGCGAGCGTTTTCACTTGTGCGTCCCAGATCTCGTGCGAAAGCATAAGACCCGCGAGCAACACGACTGCATCGCCGTTTTCACCGTCGACGCGCACGTCGATTTGCGCTTCGCCGTTTGTTACGCGCATCGCACGCGCCCACGCGCATCGCCAAAAACTTGCATTGCACAACGTAATACTGTATAAGGGAGGCAACTACCCTGGCTGCATTGGCAGCTAGAGAAAGGATGACTCCACGCACATGGCAGTCAGACAAACGAAGAAAGCAGCGCCTAAGCGCACGACGCGAAAGGCCGCTCCGAAACGCAAAACCGCAACGCGAAAGACGGCGGCACGTAAAGCGACCGGAACACGCAAGAAGGCGACGCGCAAGAAAGCAACACGAAAGAAGACGACTCGCAAAACGGCGGCGCGCAAGACCGGTACCCGCAAGAAGGCCGCTCGCAAGACCTCTACCCGCAAGAAGGCTACGAGAAAAACCGGCACGCGGAAAGCCACTCGTAAAACGAGCCGCAAGGCCACTCGTAAATCAGCGACACGGAAAACGACGCGCCGCAAGACCGCGCGTAAGGCCCCGGGCCGCAAAAAGGCTGCATAGCCGGCGGAACGCCGAAGCCTTTGCGAGTCGCATCAGCGGCTCGCTTTTTTTTTTGCAACACCGGCCGACACCACGAGATCCACAGGCCTGCTAGTGCTAGACCGTGCGGATTATTGGGTTCAGCACGTAGACGATAATAACGACTAGCAGACACAAAGCGCCGGCGAACGCAAAGGCGATATGCAACCCGACAATCGATGCGATCGAGCCCACCACGAGCGATCCTCCAGGCACGACGCCGAGGGCAATCATCGTGTAGACCGAGATGGCGCGTCCCCGCACTTCGTCCGGGGAGAGCGTCTGTATGAGGATGTTCGAAGCGCCGAGAAACGCAAGCGTACCTAGTCCGATGATGAAAAGGACCGGAATCGCAAGCGAAATCGACCAAATCAGCGATAGGGCGAGAACGCCGCTGGACATCACGATCGCCGCAACGATCCACTGAACCGATCTGCGCTGCGTACCGGAGATCAGCGCGGTAACGAGACCTCCGCCGAAGCCGCCCACGCCGGCCGCCGCGACCGCCCATCCAAGAGCGCGCGCATCACCGTGCAGTGTATTGACGATAAAGGCGGGGATCAACTGGCCATACGGACGCGCGAAGAGGGCAGTGACGAAGAATACGCCGACGACCCATTTGAGAATCGGGTGCTCCATGAGGAAACGAATGCCGAATCGGATCGACGCAAGCATCGGTTCCCGCGCAGCGACGGACGGCGGCGAAGGAGCCATCATTGCCACCGCCGCGACGACCGCAAGCGTCGCTATCGCATTGACATAAAAACATCCCTGGACGCCGACCGAAACGATCAACAACCCGGCAATCGCCGGACCGATCACGGCGGGAGCGTTAAATGCAATCGACTGAAGTCCGATCGCATTACCGACGTAGGGTTTGTCGACTAAGAGCGGCACCCAACTTTGACGCACCGGAGAATCGAAAGCGCTCGCTGCAGCATTGATTGCCGAGATAACGATAAGCCCGATCAGTTCCAAGCGTCCCACAGTGGCAAGTACGGCCAAAGCGAGCGCTGCAAGCGACATCGTTGCATTCGTCGCGAGCAACACGCGCCGCCGAGGCAGCGAATCCGCGACGACACCGGCGATCGGTGAAAGCAGCAGTACGGGAACGGCTCGTGCGCCGCCTAAAATGCCGAGAAAAAGCGCGGCGCGATGCGGCGTCCCTGCGAGCTGCGAGACGAAAAATCCCATCGCGGTAAATTGCATCCAGGTTCCGAGATTCGAAATCATCAGTCCGAACCACATCAACCGGAAATCGCGAAACCGCAGCGGAGCGAGAATCACGAGCGGCAGCGCGCCGCGGTGACGATCAGCTCGGAACTTTCTTGCGCGCCGAACGCCGACGTGTCGATGGAGAGATCGTAGATCTCCGGGTTTCCGAACTCCGCGCCATACCAGTCCCGCAGATGCGCCGTTCGTGCTTTGTCGACGCGATCGATTTCGGCCGTTGCGGTCCGCCGATCGATGCGCAGGTCCTCCATAATTCGTTCGATGCGCCAATCGCGCGGCGCATGCATGAATACACGAAGTACGTCACGCCGGCGTCCGAGGATTGCGCTCGCTCCGCGCCCGATGATGACGACGTTTCCGTGAGCGGCGTATCCGAGCACCGCTGCGCGAACTTCGCGAACGTATTCGTCGTCGAAGTTCTCGCGCATCGACGTCGTTGCAAGCTCCGGTGTTGCCATTTCCATGCCGGAGAGCAGCCGCGACCCGAGCGAACGGCCCGTTTCGTCCGCCGCACTCGCCTCTTCGGTCGAAATGCTCATCCGTTTCGCAACGACGACCGGGAGTTGCCGATCGACGAACTCGTAACCGAGCCGACGTGATGCAAGCTCCGCAACCGCAATCGCGCCCGAACCATATTGGTTTGAAATCGTTACGACCACGACGCGTGAGGTTAGCGGCGGAATGATGGGGCTCCCTCACAGCAACCACGAAGGCGTCAGCGCAATGCCGATAATTGAGACGCGAAACTTGCGAAAGGTCTTCCGTACCGTGCGCCGCATCCCGGGGACGTTCGGTGCGCTTCGAACCGTGTTCTCTCGCGCCTACGAGGACCGCGTTGCGGTAGACGGCGTCACGATGTCTCTCGAAGCAGGCGAACTGGTCGGATACATCGGTCCAAACGGTGCCGGAAAATCGACCACGATCAAAATGCTGACCGGTATTCTGGTTCCCACCTCGGGCGACCTCAGCGTTGCGGGCGTCGTCCCCTATGCGCGGCGCAAGATTAACGGCCGCAATATCGGAGTCGTGTTCGGGCAGCGCAGCCAGCTCTACTGGGACCTGCCGCTCGTCGAATCGTTCGAGCTGCTGCGCGCGATCTACGGAATCGCGCAGCCGACCTATCGCCGCAACCTCGATGAATTCATCGACATTCTCGATATGGGCGACTTCTTGCGTACTCCCGTGCGTCAACTATCGCTCGGGCAGCGAATGCGCGGCGATTTTGCCGCTGCAATGCTGCACGATCCGAAGATCGTCTATCTCGACGAGCCGACGATCGGCTTGGACGTCGTCGCCAAGGAAGCGATCCGTGAATTTATTGCTCGCGTAAACACCGAACGCGGAACGACGATCATCTTAACGACGCACGATCTGGCGGATGTCGAGCGGCTGTGCCGCCGCATCGTGCTGATCGACCGCGGGACGATCATCTACGACGGCGACGTCGAGCGTATTAAAAGCGAATACGGGCGCTTCCGAACGCTCGTTTTACGTTTCGCCGACGTGCCGCAAAGCGCATCGCTCGACGGAGCCGAGTTGGTCGGGCTCGACGGACCGGTCGCGCGGTTTCGCTTCGATCGCAACGTCGGACGCGCGGATCGTCTCATCCGGGAAGCGAGCGAACGGTACAGCCTCGAAGATGTCACGCTCGAGGAGCCGGACTTAGAATCGATTATCCGCCGTATCTACCTCGAAGGATATGGAAAACAGGAGGAGGCCGTCCCATGATCAGTTCCAGCGGCACGAAAAAGCCGAAAATTCACTCCGCGGCGTACGTGGCTTCGACCGCGACCGTGAGCGGAGACGTGACGATCGGAGCCGGGAGCGCCGTCCTGCATGGGGCGGTCGTGACGGCTGAAGGCGCATCGGTTACGATCGGCAGCGATACGGTCGTCATGGAGAACGCCGTTATTCGAGGAAGCGGCGGAAGCGCTCTCGCGTTTCCGGCACACATTGGGGACCGCTGCATCGTAGGACCGCAGGCGTATATTTCCGGCGCGACGATTCGCGATGGAGCCTTTATCGGAAGCGGCGCAAAAATTTACAACGGTATCGAAGTCGCTGCAAACGGCCGCGTCGCGCCGAATGAAACGCGTTTACCGCGCGGCGACTTCTTCGAAACCGTATTCAATCTTACACCTTCCGCCGACGCAGGCGCCGAGGCCGCCCGAAGTTACGCCCGGTTTTTACGCAAGGCCCACGCACAAGACGCGGTGCTCGCCGATCACGCGCATCCGCAGGCGCCCCCAAAGCGCCGTTCGGCGAGCGAGGAGCCGCCGCAGCAGCAGATGACGGAGGTTGAAGGCGTCGTCGATGCGATGATGCTCGAACTTCAAGAGATGGAAGCACGGCGAATCGAAATGATGAAAAAGAAACCGAAGAAGTGATCGCCGAGCCGTACGTAGAGTTTGCCAAGAAAGCATTCGCACGGGAGGCGACGTACCGGCTCGAAGTATTGACCGAAATCGGTTCGCTCGTGCTGCGGGTCTATCTCCTTCGTTCGCTGTGGACGGCGCTCTACGCGCAGAATGCGGCGCCGATCAACCTTCCGCTGCACGGCATGCTGACGTACGCGACGGTGGCGCTGCTCATGTCGCTGATATTAGAGGTGGACGGGACGCGTCTGATCCGCGAGAAACTGCGCGAAGGAACGATCGCCACCGACCTGATGAAACCGATTAGCGTGCCGTTGTATTTTTTCAGCGACGGCGTAGGACAGACGATGCTGCACGCATTGCTTGTGATACCGTCGCTGTTCTTTGCGCTCTTTCTCGTGCGCATCGACGTCCCGGACCCTGCGACGCTCGCCGCGTTCGCGTGGTCGTTCATGCTCGGATACGGCATCAATTTTTTCTTGAACTTCTTGATGAATTCGATTGCGTTTTGGACGCTGGAAACGTTCGCGCTGCAGCTCATCGTGCGGTGGGTCTCCGACTTGCTCTCAGGGCAGATCATCCCACTGACGTTCTTTCCCGGCATCTTCGGCAAATTGATCTTCGCGCTGCCGTTCGCGGCGATCTATTCCACGCCGCTGCTCATTTACGTCGGTGTAATTCCGCCGTCGCAGTGGCTGGCAAGCTTTGGCATCCAGCTCTTCTGGCTGGCGGCATTTAGCGCGTTATCGGCGGTTGTATGGCAGGCGGCGTCGCGCCGCATAATAATCCAAGGCGGGTAAGAAAGCGAATCGTTAGCCCACGCCGTCGTCGCTACGGTCCTTATGTGCTTGCGCACACCGCGGACCTAGGATCGTAGGCCTGGGCTAACGATCCGCTTTCTTACACATCGTTATCCAAGAGAGATTCGCGGGAGGTCCCAGAGGATGAGCTCGGCGTGGCCTTTTGCTGCGATTTGGGAGACGCCGAAGCATCGTATGGCGTCGCCTTTGTGAAGCGTTTCGCCGTTAATTTGAGCGGTGCCGTCGGCTACGAAGATGAAGGCGAATCGCTTTGGTGTGAAGTCGCGGACGAGTTCGGCGTCATCCAGACGCGTCACTGAAAACGTTGCGTCCTGCGTGATGCGGATCGGCGCATCGACCGCTTCTTGACCGCTCACGATATCGAGCCATCGGTTGCGGCGCTGCTCCAAAGTAAAATCGGCCTGTCCGTATACCGGTCTTTCACCGAGCTTGCCGGGCACGATCCACATCTGCACGAGGTGCAGCGGCCGGTCGCTGCTGCCGTTGAACTCACTGTGACGAACGCCCGTACCGGCGCTCATAAACTGCACACCGCCCGCAGAAACGACGCCGTGATTGCCCATGCTGTCTTGGTGCGCGAGTTCGCCTTCCAAGACGTACGTGACGATCTCCATGTCGCGGTGAGGATGCGCGGGGAAGCCTTGCCCCGCGGCGATGTAGTCGTCGTTAAAAACGCGCAGCGCGCCCCAATGCACGTTGTTCGGATCGTAGTATTCGGCGAAGCTAAAAGAGAATGACGTCTTGAGCCATCCATGGTCGAATGCCGCGCGTTCGTTCGCGCGTTGAACGGTAAATACCGGCGTGCCGGTGAGCGTGTTCATAGCGTCCCGTTCAATCGCTCGATGGACGGGCAAGGTTGCGGATCCGGCCGAGCAGCAAATGATAGTACAGCATCCCTTTTGTCGGTCCTAGCGTATCGAGGACCGAGGGAAGGTCCACATGCGGATCGCCGCAGAGAAGTTTCACCGTCCGCGCCACACCGGAGTCTTTCATGGGAAAGATGTCGAGACGGCCGAACCCGCGCAAGAGAATTACTGCGGCACTCCAGCGCCCGATCCCCGGTACTTCGACGAGCCGATCGGAGGCAAGCGGCGTCGGAAGCGCTGCTATTTCCTCATCGCGAAGCGCTCCGCTTTCGATCGCTTCGGCGGCGGCCCGAAGATGAACGACTTTGCTTTGGGAAAGCCCCGCTTCACGCAATGTTTCGAGTGGAGCATCCAGGAGTGCGTGCGGCTGCGGAAATGCAATGCAAAAATCGTCGAATGGTGCTCCCGTGCGCTCCACAAGGCGTCGCATGATCGAAGCGGCGGCGTGGATGCTGATCTGCTGAAAGACGATCGCATGCGCGCACGCTTCCCAAAGGGACGCGTATTGCGGCGGTTTGAGTCCTCGCAGTTCGGAGGCTAGATAGGCAAGCCACGGAATCGACGCGCTCCGCCGGTACCACGATTGCAGGTCGGCCTGCGTTCCGAGCATTCGCGAAACGATCGGCAGTACCCAATCGTCATTTTTTTCACTCGCTTGGATCTCCAACGTCGTTTCGTCGATCTGCACGGCGCGTACGAGGGAGCGCCGCTTGCCGTCGGCCAGATACCGATAGTACGCTCCGTCGGAATCCACGATATCGACGACGTTGGCTGCCAAACGCCGCAAGGCGTCGGCCGTGAAATCGAGGCGGTACGGCGGCAGGACGGGGAGTTGCGCGCGCATGTTGAAGCGGTTCATCGATGGTCACTGCCTATCTGCAGTACTGGCGCGTCAACCTCCTAACGATGCTGGAATACCGCGCCAATTTTTTCATGTGGTTCGGATTTACGATCGTCTATCACGGCGTCGCGCTCGGTGCTCTCTACGTTACGCTTCGGGAGTTTCCATCGATGAACGGTTGGAATTTCCGGCAGATGTTCTTCTTGTACGCGCTCTGGATGACGGGTCACGAACTGCATAACGCACTTTTCTTCAACGTCGTCAGCGTTCCCGAGTTCGTGCGCGAGGGGCGGTTCGACCGTTTTCTCGTCCGCCCACTCGACACGCTTTTTCAAGTGCTCACCGTGCCTCAGCAAATCTCTCCCGACGGGTTCGTCATTGCCGTCGCAACTCTCGCAATCGCGACCAACATCGCGCACGTGCAGACCAACTGGATCTTCGCGATATTCATTCCGCTAACCGTAATCGGCGGCGCGCTGATCGATCTCGGCATCTCACTCGCAATCGCGACCGTCTCGTTTTGGTTCGTGCGGGTCGATACGCTGCGCTGGGCGGTTATGTCGCTCGAGCAAGACTTCACGCGATATCCGATCAGCATCTATTCGCGCGGCGTAAGGCTCATGCTCACCTTCGTCTTCCCGTTTGCGTTCATGAACTATTTTCCGGCGACTTATTTCCTGCAAAAGGCCGACACGGGACTGCAGTTAAATCCGGTAGTCGGTTTGCTTACCCCGGCAATCGGCCTCGCATGGCTGCTAGTGTCGTATCTCTTCTGGCAGGTCGGACTTCGTCGATATCAAGGCACGGGCTCGTGAACCGGCGCCTTTTTGTAGCGGGCGTTGCGGCGTTGGGACTCGCGCCGTCCAGAATCCATGCGGGGCAAACGCATATCCGCGCAATAGCGCGCGATGCCACCGGAAGTGTCGGCGTCTATTGCCGCACGCTAGCCGACGGACCGCCGGTTATTGCCTACAACGAAAGCGAATCGTTCCCAGCCGCTTCGACGATCAAAATGGTGATTCTGACCACGGCCTTTGCCATGGAAGAACGCCAAGCGGGGGCACTCGACGAAACAGTCGTCGCGCGCAGACGCGATCTGATCGGCGGTTCGCCGTACATGCAGACGGTACCGGACGGCGCCCGAGTGCGCGTGCGAGATCTTATCGTCCCGATGATTCAAGTAAGCGACAACACCGCAAGCAACGCACTCATGGGACACTTCGGGTTCGATGCGATCAACGCTGTGGGCAAGCGGGCGGGGATGCTCGATACCAGACTCGCGCGGCGGTTCTTAGACTACACCGCGATTGTGAACCATCACGATAATGTAACGACGCCGTACGACATGGGAACACTGCTCTTTACCATCGCGCGCAGCGCCCGCGAGGAGCGCCGAACGATCGTATCGCCCGGGCACGCCAAGCGAATGATCGATATCATGCTCGGACAAACCGACCGAGACGGCATCCCGGCCGGCCTGCCGCGCGGAACGCGCGCCGCCAACAAAACTGGAGAGATCGCCGGGACGCGCAACGACGTAGCGATCGTCGAACCCTTCGGCGACTCGCCGTACATTCTGGCATTCTACAGCAAATGGGTCCGCGACTACGCCGCAGTCTACGGCACAATGCACCGCATCGCCCGTCTATCATACGATACCGTAGGTAAGAGCGAGCTTTAGCAGCCTGCGGCATTAAAAACACCGCAGGCATCGCTATCGATTGAAGGCTAGTTTATCGTGATGCTCACGGCGGCGGACGCGATGCCGTTTGCTATCACTTGAAGCGTGCTCGCGCCGGTCTGAATTCCGGCCGGAACATCGAAGTGTGTCGACACGATTGTCGAACCCGTCGCGACGCCCATCGAGCTGTGATCGTGCGTTTTCGCATAGTACACGCGGCCGCTCGCTTTATTTGTAATTCGCACTAGCGGGTAGTTGGTCGCGTTCTGATACTCGTCGCCAAAAGCCATCGCCTGCGACAAGCCGTTGAATTGCGTGCCCGAGATCGTATACGAATGCGCGCGGAGGATCGCATTCGGGACGGACGTTACGTGCGGAGCCCACGCCGGCTGCGCTTTCCCGGACGGCGTGTAGAGAGCAACGCTGGAGCCGACCATCAGAACTTGTCCGGTCGGAAGCAAGAGCGGCGTTCCCTTTGCATAGCCTTTGGCCAAGAACGAAGACCCGTTGAATTCGTAGAGTTCGCCGCTCACTCCGAATACCAGCACGTTGCCGCTCGGCAAAAGCACCGCATATGAGTCGCCGGCGCTGTCTCCATTGGGAAAGTTCGGACCGACCGTCCACGTTCCAGCCGAACTGCCCCTCGTATGATAGATAGCCGTATGACCCGCTCCGCCGGTGCTCGTATTGGAGCCGGTTGCAAATACCGTGCCGTCGGGCCGCAGCATAGCGGGTCCGATTTCACCGGGCGGATAGTAACAATCGGATTTCTTCGGCCCGTATGTAAGACAGCCTTGAACCGTGGTCGGGGAATGCAGATCGACGATCGTCGATCCGGCACTTGCCCATCTGCCCGAAGACGGATCGTATCGTTCCGAGTTCGGCGCATTTTTCACGTCTGCGGTTAGAATCGACCCATCGGGCAGAAGCGTGAAGCCCTCCTCGGCGTTGAAATCCGATTTACCGGCAGTCGGCAACGCGGTCCACGTCAGCGTCTTGGGATCTAGAACGGCACCGTGCGTGGTGAGTTTCTGGCCGACGAAATAGCGCCCGTCGGGCAACATGCTCGAAGGAGAATCCCCGATAAATTGCCAGCCGGTGGGATGTCCGAGCGGAGTCCACGTATTGATCTTCGGGTCGTAGACGGCGCCCAGATTCGTAAGCTGCAGATCGTAGGCGCCTCCGGCATTATACTCACCGCCCGTGATTGCGAGCCTGCCGTCCGCGAGCACCGCCGACGTAAAGGCGCTGGGCGCATATCCCGGTTGCAGTGAGGCGACTTGCGTCCAGGTCCCATTTGCGTAGTTGCCGGAGATGTCCGGAACGTACTTGTACCACGTGTTGCTCGCGTTGCTTTGCGTGAGCACGGAGCCGTCGGTCATCAAAAATGCGAGTTGCATGCCGACCGGCGGCTGATGCGCGAGAATCGTTATTCCCGGGTTCACCTGCGCCGCGAGCGATTCGCCGGCGATCTGAGATGCTGGGAGCGGAAGCGACGACGTTGCGCCGGAACATCCGCCAAGGCCGACCGCCACAATTGCGGCGACCCAAGTGAGTTTTTTCAAGTAATTCTCCGGATATGAAAAGGGTGAGAGTAGCGTCTACTTCGGTTCGATTACAACGCTCGTCATGATATCGCCGCGGCGTATCCGATCGAGCGTCTCAAAACCGTCGTTCATCTGGCCGAAAACCGTATATTGATTGTCGAGAAACCGGGCGTCATCCAGACAGAGATAGAATTGCGAACCGGCGGAGTTTGGGGACGACGAACGAGCCATTGCGGCGGTTCCACGCAGATGCGGCTTGTGGTTGAACTCCGCCTTCAAAGTGTAGCCTGGACCGCCGGTACCGTCACCTTCGGGATCGCCTCCTTGAACGACGAAACCGGGTTCCACGCGGTGAAATGCGAGTCCGTTGTAAAACCCCGCCTCGGAAAGCTTGATGAACGCCGCGCAATGGACCGGTGCTTCGTCCGGAAAGAAGCTAAAAACGATGTCGCCTTTCTCGGTAACGATTCGCGCCTGAGATGTTCTCGCACGCTCGACGAGCGCATCGAGTTCGCCGCCTTGAGGCGGTGAGTTTGTCATGAATGCTCCTTGCATAGATCTACGGAGTTCGCATTCTTCCCGCTATGCCCGAGCGCCTATTGCATCGAGCGATCCGCCGATCGCATCGATCGTCGCGTCGATATCGCCGCTCGTGTGAGCGGTTGAAAGGAACATAACCTCGTTTTGGGACGGCGGCAAAAGCACCCCGCGCTCCAGCATCGCGTGATAGTAAGCCGCGTATCGACTCGTGTCCGCTCGAAGAGCGTCGTCGTAATTTCGATGCGGCGGTCCGTCGCGGAACTTAAAATCGACGACCGATTCGCACGCTACGGCAGCGTACGGCAGATTGCGCCGCGCGAAGGCGGCGCGGAGGCCTTCCGCGAGACGCTTTCCCAGACGCTCCATTTCAGAATAATATTCCGGATGGGATTCGAGCAGATCGAGCACCCGGTGAGCCATTGCAACGCTAAAAGGATTGCCTCCGTGCGTGCCCCCGGTAAAGGTTGCACCGCCGGGAGCCAGCACCGCCATCACATCTTCGCGCCCTCCGAAGGCAGCGATCGGCGCACCGCCGCCCATTATCTTTCCTATCGTCGTCATATCCGGCTTCACGCCGACGCGCCCTTGCGCTCCGTTCAATCCAAAACGAAGCCACGTGATGACTTCATCGAAGATCAGCACGGCTCCGTAACGGTCCGCACGCTCGCGCAAGCCACGCAAAAAGCCGGGAACCGGTTCGACGTAACCCATATTCGCCGCGATTGGCTCGACGATAATGGCGGCAACTTCGTCGCCGCGTTCGCTCAGAATAGCATCGACGCTTTCAAGATCGTTATATCGCGCGACGGCGACATCGCGCAAGACGTTCTGCGGAATGCCGCTGCGGCGCGCATCGGTGGTGTGCGCTGACGCACCGGCGCCCAGAAGCGCCAGGTCGAAATGCCCGTGATAATTTCCCGCAAATTTCACAATGAGGTCGCGGCCCACGTACGCGCGAGCAACGCGCACGGCGCTCATTACCGCTTCCGTTCCAGTTGAAACGAAGCGCATCCGCTCCATGGAAGGAAGATGGCCGCGGATGCGTTCTGCGAGCTGTATCTCGTGCAGGTGAGTCGTTCCCCACACGAAGCCCGCTCGCGCGATCTCATCGAGACCTGAGATGAGGTCCGGATGCGTGTGTCCGAAGAGCAGTGGCCCGTACGCCATGACGTAGTCGATGTACCGCTTTCCCGATTCATCGAATGCATGCGCGCCGCGCGCCGATTGTTGAACGAACATAGGGCCGCCGACGCTCCAGCCGGAACGAACCGGTGAGTCGCATCCCCCTGCAAGAACGGCGCGTGCGCGATCGATTGTGGACATATCGTAGGCGCTCGTCGGTTCTGCGCTGCGAGCGGGCGACCTGCGACGTGGGGCGCACGATAAAAGCATCGTCTGGGCTACAATTATCGTATGCCGCACATTGAAATCGACATCGAGCCGGGAACCAATATCAGGGAGTTGGTCGAGCGGCTGCCGATTGCCGTCGACGTTCTGACGCAGTTCGGCCTCGGTTGTTCGGGATGCGGCGTGAGCAAATATGAAACGATCGAACAGGGCGCAAAAGCGCACGGCCTTCGTACCGAGCCGATCGTGGCCGCGCTCACGCAGGCGCGCCTTTCGGGATTCGTTCCCGCGATTCCGAACGATGATCGCCGTCCTGCGCGCCGCGCTCCCGGATCGTTCAGCGGCCGCGCGCGCATACGTCACATCGTTCCCGTCATGTCGGGAAAAGGCGGCGTCGGCAAATCACTCGTCACCGCTCTGCTGGCGATCGGTCTTCGTCGGAAGAATCTCGCGGTCGGCATTCTCGACGGCGATATCACCGGACCATCGATTCCAAAGCTTTTCGGATTGAAAACGCCGCTTGCAATCGAAGCCGACCCGAACGCTCCGAAGACCGCACAAGGCAATCCGCAACCGCTCATGGTGCCTGCCGTTTCGCGCAGCGCCATCGAAATCGTCAGTTCGAATCTTTTGACCGACAAAGAAGACACCGCGATGATTTGGCGCGGACCGATTCTCTCCGGCGTCATACGTCAATTCTACGAGCAGGTGCTATGGAGCGATCTCGACGTGCTGCTGATCGATCTGCCTCCGGGCACGTCGGACGCTCCGCTCACCGTTCTGCAATCGCTCGCAATCGACGGCGTCGTGCTGGTGACGATGCCGCAGGCACTCGCAACGATGATCGTGCGCAAAGCTGCAAACCTCGTTCATCAGCTCAAAAAACCGATTCTCGGCGTGGTGGAAAACATGTCGTACTTTATCGCTCCCGATACCGGCACGAAATACGAGCTTTTCGGCGCTTCGTATGCGGATCGCGTCGCGGAACTCGCGCGAGCACCGGTATTCGCGCGAATGCCTATCGATCCGCGAAAGGCGGCTCTTGCCGACGAAGGGCGGATCGATGAAATCGACGATCCGGTTGTCGATGTTTTGGCCGATGCTTTGCTGCAGTCGCTGCAAGCCCATCCAAAGCCAAAAGAGACGATTTCGATCATCTAAATGAACGGCCGCAAAGTTTTCTACGGCGTTATTGCCGGTGCCGGCGCGAGCTACTCACTCGTTCGCCTGCTGCAAACACGCAACGTTTTGCGGCGCGGATTCATCCGGACGAAGCGCGATGCGGCATCGTACGGCCGGCTGCGGCGGGCGATCACTGCATGCGGCGACATCCGATCGATCGCGAGCACGGCGGCATTCGCCTATGGGCCACTTGCGTCTGCGCTATCCCACGTTTTCGAACCGCTTCCCCGCTGGGTACGTCCGGGCGCCTTTTTTGCAACGGCGGCGCTGATCGACGCGGCATTTAGCCTTCCCGTGGAATTCATCGAGGACTACGCGCTCGAACGCACCTACGGTCTTTCGGAGCAAGAGCCTGCGGCGTGGTTCGTCGAGTCGTGCAAAGGCGTCGGGCTCGGCGTCGCCCTTGCGGGCGCTCTCGGCTTGCTTTCGGGCGCAGTCATACGACGCTTCCCACAGCGATGGCCGGCTGCGGCATCGGTGCTGCTGTTGCCCCTGCTCGTCGCTGCCAACGTTGCCGTTCCGCTGTACGTGCTTCCACTTTTCAACACGTTCGAACCGCTGCAAGGACCGCTGGAGCGGCGCCTGCGCACGCTCGCGTCGCGTTTCGGCGTAGGTAACGCGGCAATATTGCGCATGGACATGAGTCGGCAAACGACGAAAGCGAACGCATTCGTTGCGGGCGTTGGCCGCACGCATAGGATCGTGCTT
Source organism: Vulcanimicrobiota bacterium (assembly GCA_030854045.1). Lineage (GTDB taxonomy): Bacteria > Vulcanimicrobiota > Vulcanimicrobiia > Vulcanimicrobiales > Vulcanimicrobiaceae > JALYTY01. The sequence goes on from JALYTY010000065.1 coordinate 39,671, forward strand.
GGCGATACGCTGGTCGATCGTTTCGAAGATGCCGAAATCGAATTCGTCGTCGCGCACGAATTGGGCCACTACGTTTCGAAAGACACCTGGCGCACGATCGCTGCGGCGCAGTGCAGCGCGTGCATTCTGTTTTTTTCCGCACAGGCTGCGGTCGATGCTCGGCGGGCAGACGACAGCATCGTGCTGCTCCGCATTTATGCCGTGCTTTCGTGCGGATCGTTCTTGCTACGTCCGCTAGCTAACGCATTTTCACGGTCGCGCGAATGGGCCGCCGACCGCTTTGCCGCGGCAGCAACGAGCGATCCCACGTCGGGCGCGGCCGCGTTGCGGCGCTTGCGCGATCAAAATCTTGCCCAGGACGACATCCCATCGTGGTTCGAATTTCTTTTTGCGTCCCACCCCAGTCTCGGAAAGCGCATACACGCACTTGAACATTCGTGAGCGGCTGCAGGAAGACGAACGTCGCCGGCTCGGCACGTCGAATTCGGTCTCCAGCCAAATTTTGCGCCGCCCCGAAGAGTTCGGCGAACTCTTTGAAGCGTTTTTCGACGAAGAGCCCTCCGTTCGCGTGCGCGCGGCGGAAGCGGCCGAAAAAGCTACGCGCGTGCGTCCGGACCTGCTCGTGCCGCTGCGTAAACGCTTGATCGCTGAAGCCGGCGAACTTCCTCAGCATCAGATTCGGGAAAGCGTCGCGCGGATGCTGCCCCGCATCAAGCTCGAACCGCACGAACGCGCCAGGGCCGTTGCGCTTTTACACCGCTATGTGGCCGATGAAACGCCCGCGCTCGTTCTGTGCGCGCTGCAGTCGTTAACGGATTTTTCCAACGACGATGCCGTGCTGCGTGAAAAAACGATACGCCTTTTGGAAACGTTCGAGCGGCAAGCCACTGCGGAGACGTTCAAAGTTCGGCTTGCGCGCATGCTCGCGCGCTTGCGATCACAACACGATCGACGACGGCCGGCTGCTAAGCCAAGACGATAAGTCGGTCTTCGAGACGCCGCGCCCGGATCGCAGTTCCTCACGAAGTTCTCCGAAGAGCCCGAAGCCTTCGGCAAAAGCGTCGTGTTTGTGTATCGACTCGTAGTTTATTTGGCTAGCGAAGAGAAACGCATCGTCGTCGAAATCGGCGTACGTATCGAGCGATCGTGCCAGTATTCCTCGGACGACGTCTTCGACGAATTTCGGGTTGCGATGCGCCTTATTGACAACAAAAAACTCGTCGGGCCGTTTGAGCAGGTCGTAGGTTTCGCTTGACATCGAGTTCTCGACGATCTCGACGAGGTCTTCGGCGCGAACGACACCCGCGCGCTCGCCGGGAACACCGATAATTACCGAACCCTTACCGCGTTGATTGTGCGTCGCGACCGGAAGAGCGTCGAGCGCCCGCTGTGCTTGCGTCTCGGAGAATCCGGCATCGATCAATTCTCTGTTCGAATGTTCGCGAACCATCAGTTGCGCGCAGGGACACGCCGTCATGCCTTCGGCTTCGACGCCGATCGCACGGCGGGTCCCGTTTTTGTCGGCATGCGCGATGCCGAGCAAAACGTAGGTCTCTTCGCCGCGCTTTCCACTTACCGGAGTCCAGCGCTCGAGCCCGAAGCGCGCGGATAATCGTACGTCCGCGCGAAGCGCGCGCTGGCTTTGGACGATCTCGCGAGCGATCGCTTCGACGATGCGCTCGATGCGGTCGGAGTTTTCGTCGCGCGACAAGACGTCGAGCGTCGCTTCTTCAAGAATCTCCGAAAACCGCGACATGTGCACGCCCGATTTATTTGGTGCGAGATCGGCGACCATGGAAAATTCACCGTTGAAAACGCGCGGCACTCCGTCGATCTCGAGACGAACGATGCGCTTTACCCCCGAAACGCCGACTCGATTGAGGGAAAGCCGGACGTCCGGCTCTTCCTCTTGCCTGTTCGATGAAAAATGGAGGCTGCGCTCTCGACGGCGCACCCCGCTCGCGCCATTCCGCGGCGCGTAGGGAAGAAACTCAGGAGCGATCTCGCTCAGCGGAACGGCGTTAAAGGGACGCTCCACCAGTTGGGGGTGAACGGCACCATCGAAGGCCAGGATATCAATGTCGATAAGCCGAGCGGCGAGATGCACCGTAGACGTTCTTCCGACCGCGCGTTCCACGTCGTGAATCAGGGATTCAAAACCGTCGCGTTCGAGCGAGGTCTGCAGCTGCGCGGCGGCATTGACGAACCAGGGACCGCTCGCGCCGTCCGCGGGGGCACTCTCGTAGAACGAAGAGACCGTTACAATGTCGGTTTTTACGCGCAAACGCTGCAGCGCCGCTAGTACGTTCGCTTGGCGATCCCCCAGATTGGAGCCCAGGCCGATAAAGACACGATGCATGCTATCCCGCCTGCGCGAGCGCGGCCGGGGCTGGGTGGACGGCGTTATCTCGTGGTGTGCTCGGCACGCTCGGTGCTCCTTTAGCGAGTAGCATCGTCGCCGCGGCGAACCTCTCCTGTGGACGCGCATGCAAAGCGCAATCCGGTAATCGCAAATTTCGCGCTTCGCAGGCAATTTGCCGGGGATTGCCCACGATGCCATCGTAACGTTTCGAGCGATGAACGACTCAAATATCTATCCCTACGTTCTCCAACCAAAAGAAACGCCTGCGATCTGGGGCGGCGACGCGCTGGTCAAGCAGTTCGGCAAAAGCGGCGATCCCAATGCAAAGATTGGCGAATCGTGGGAGTGCTGGGACACGAATTCGGTGATCAACGGAAGCCTTGCGGGATCGACGGTCGCGCAACTTCGAGAGCGCCTGGGAGAGAAGCTACTCGGGGATATCGATCCATCCCGTCCGTTTCCGGTACTTACGAAAATAATCGACGCGCGAGACTCACTTTCGGTTCAAGTTCATCCGGACGACGCATATGCTGAGCGGGTCGAACATCAGCCCAACGGAAAGACCGAATGCTGGTATGTATTTTCGGCACAGGGAAAGGCGGAACTAATACTCGGGTGGACGCAAAATACGACGCGAGAAGAATACGAACGTCGGGTGGCAGACGGCACGCTTGGAGATATTTTGCGCCGCGTCCCGGTCGTTGCGGGAGATGCATTTTATTTACCGGCAGGAACGCTTCACGCGATCGGCGCCGGCATTATACTTTTCGAAACGCAGCAGGCGAGCGATTTAACGTATCGCATATTCGACTGGAATCGCACGGGCAGCGACGGCAAACCGCGCGAACTTCACGTTGCAAAGGCGGCCGACGTATTGGATTATCACATCGGAACCGCGGGCGCGGTCGACAAGCTCGCGTACCGCCTAGAAAATCTCGACCGCATCGGCTTGATCGCGGACCGGCGTTTCATCGTCGAGCGCATCGTCGCAAGCACGGAACCGGCGTCGATTGCAATGCACGGGCGTCCCGCAATCGTAATGGCGCTGGAACACCCCTTACACGTTTGCGCAAACGACGTTGCCGTGAAACTCAGCGCATACCAAACCGCCCTCGTCCCGGCAGCCGCCGACTGGTGTACCGTCAACGCGCAAAACGATTCTGCCGGTTTCATGTTCGTCACGCTTCCGAAGAACCGCGAAGACTATGTGGCGCAGCTTCTCGCCGCCGGCGTGGAACAAACGCACGTCGAGCGTTACATCGCGCAATTCAACGGCGCTTAGCGTAGCGCGCAATGCGGCAGCGAAGATCGTCGCCGGTTGCGATTGCCTCCCGGGCGCTCAGCGGTGCGGGATTCTGATGCAGTCGTGCGATATCCCATCGCTGGTCGTCTTCGGCGCCGAAGTAGCCATCTTCAATTGCCGCTTCGGCGTGCGTAAGCACGTGTTGCGCATCCGTCGGAATGCGGTACGCGCGGACCAGCGCGCCGCCCACGCGAGCTAACCCCTCGATCAATTCGCACGTTAGCGGAAAGAGTCCGAAATCGTCCGGAGCCGCAGCGCGCATTCCCATAATCGCAATGCCGGCGGCAAAAGAATTACGGCCGTAGGTGTGGGCCGCATAGTCATCCGTCCCGGAGATGTCGCGCATGTTCGCGCGCAGATCGCGCGTCTGCGCGACCGAAACCCCGGAGCCGGAACGCACGATGCAAAAATGATACGCCGCAAATACCGACGCATAATCGCCGCCGGACCAGTGCATGTACACGGCATCGATTCGTCCGGGCGGAAAGCGGGGCTGCCACGCGTCGAGCATATCCATTATCCAGTTGGTTTTCCGCATGCGGCGGCGAACGACTGCCGCATGATCGCAGGTTCCGCTCTTGCTATGGCCGCCGCGCTTTCCGCGCCCACCTTAGCCGGCGCGCACGTCGGCGCCCTGGTCATCGATGCGGCTACCGGCGCGACCGTTTTTTCGCGCGATGCCGAGAGCTCGTTTCAGCCTGCCTCAACGTTGAAACTGGTTGTGGGAACTGCCGCGATAACGCTCTTGGGTTCCGACTACGCGCTCGTGACGGATGTGTTAACGGATGCAAACGTCTCGGCGGGCAGCTTGCGGGGGTCGCTTTACTTGCGTGGAGGCGGCGATCCGACGCTCGACGCCGCAGCGCTAAACGAAGCGGCGCAGACGCTGCGGCAGGAGTCAATCGCGCAGATCGACGGCGGGATCGTCGCCGACGCATCGCATTTCGATGCGTCGATGTATCCGCCGGGATGGGTAATCGACGATTTAGCGCAAGATTATGCCGCTCCGGTCAGCGCGCTTTCGTATAACGACGGCGTAGTCGCTCTGGCGCTCGCTCCCGGCGTGTCGCCCGGAACACCCGTTTCCTTCACGATGACGCCGCAGACGCCGGACGTGATCGTGATTAACAACGCTACGACCGGCGACGGGCGCAGCCCGGATACGACCTCGCTGGAACGTTCGCTCGACGACCCGCGGCAGATCGTTCTGTCCGGCAGCTTGCCTGCCGGCACGCGCGGCGCCGAGCTCGATGCAGCGGCCGCGACTCCGCCACTTTTCGCGGCCGACGCGATGCGAGCGTCGTTGAATTCGGCCGGTATACGCACGAAAGAGTCGCGCGAAGGCATCACTCCCCAAACGGCGAGGCTCGTGTGGCATCACCGGTCGGAACCGATGCGGACCTTGCTGGCTCGTATGTGGCTGCCCAGCGATAATCTTCTTGCTGAATCGCTTCTTGAAGAACTCGGAACGCGCTCCATAACGGGCACCGATACGCGAGCGCGGGGCATCGCGCGTGAATCGCAATGGCTTCATTCAATTGGCGTCGATATGGACCAGGTTGAGATCGCCGACGGCTCGGGGCTCTCGCAATACGATCGTCTATCACCGGAAGCGCTCGTGCGGGTCTTGCGCGCCGGCTGGACGGGTCCGGATCGCGATGCGATCGTTGCGGCGCTTCCGGCGGCGGGAGAACGCGGAACCCTCGCGCACGCCTTTATGGGCAGCTTTCTACGCGGAGCCGTGATCGCAAAGACGGGCTCCATGTCGCACGTCCGTACGCTCGCGGGATTTGTCGTGCGGCCCGGACGCTCGCTCATATTCGCGTTGATGGTCAACGACTGGATGGACCGCTCCCCGAACGCCGGCGCCGCTCTGCGCCTCGTCGAGCAGCGCTTCCTGGAGGCTGCGGCAACGCATCCGTAGCGCGTTTTGCAGCGTTCTAAATAACTGTATGGGTACTTCAATCGCCACCTTCGCCGCCGGTTGTTTTTGGGGGGTTGAAGCAGCGTTCAATAAAATGTCCGGCGTTACTGAAGCAATATCCGGTTATACCGGCGGCCACAAAAACAATCCAACGTACCGGGACGTTTGCTCGGGGAACACGGGTCACGCGGAGGCCGTGGAAGTAACGTACGATCCGGCACGGATAAGCTACGACGCGCTTCTGAACGCGTTCTGGGAGATGCACGATCCGACGCAGATGAATCGCCAAGGGCCCGATATCGGATCGCAATACCGCTCGGCAATCTTCACGCATTCACCCGAAGAGATGGCGGCCGCAATTGCCTCCCGCGACCTCGCGCAGGCATCGTACAAGCGTCCGATCGCAACCGAGATCGTTTCGGCAACGACATTTTTCCCGGCCGAAGAGTACCATCAACGATATTTCGAGCGCAACGGAGGCGCCTGTCAAATCTCATGATGAAACGCACGCAGTTTTTAGGCGCTGTCGCGGCGGCCGGAGCAGCGGCCTTCGTTCCGCGCTTCGTCGCGGCGCAAGACTACGCGGTTACGCACGATGACGCCGCTTGGCGACGCCTTCTCGGCCCTGACCGTTACGGCATCCTGCGTGAAAGCGGTACGGAACCTGCGTTCTCGAGCCCGCTGATTAAGGAGACGCGCTCCGGCACGTACAACTGCGCCGGATGCCGACAAGCGATCTTTTCATCGAAGGTGAAATACGACAGCGGCGACGGCTGGCCGTCCTTTTGGACGGTGCTTCCAAACGCGACGCGAACGCGCTCGGATTACGATCTCGTGGAAAAGCGTACCGAAGTACACTGCTCGCGCTGCGGCGGGCACCTCGGCCACATCTTCGACGACGGGCCGCCCCCGACGCACCTGCGCTACTGCATCGACGGTCTGGCGCTGAACTTCGCACCACGTTCGTGAGAACTGCTCGTTGAGTCCGCACGGGCCGAAGGAACACTTCTAAGGGAGACTTCTAAGGGAGACTCTGATTTAGCTCAGATCTAGGAGCATAGCTCCGAAGTGTGCGCCAGCACATGAGGAGCGTAGCGACGACGAGCTGAGCTAAATCAGAGTCTCCCTAATTTACTGCGGTTTCGACGGCTTGTAGCGCGGAATCGACTTCTGCAGCGGTGTTGTAATGCGCGAGGCCAATTCGCACGACGCCTTCGTTTTCGTCCAAACCGAGAGCTCGCACGACTTCAAGAGCGTAATTATTTCCAGACCACACGAAGATGTTTTCCGCAGCGAGCGCCCGGGCAATTGCATCGGTACCGCACGAATCGTGCGTAAACGACACGGTGGGAACGCGCGAAGAAAATTGCGTCGGTTCGGTGATGCCGTGAATTGTTATTCCGCGAATCCGCATCAGGCCGGCGATGAGCGCCGTCACGAGCGCTCCTTCGTACGCGCACGATGCGGCGAAGCCATGCCGGATGCGTTCTCGCTGCGTTCCGGTGCCGCCGACTTCCGTGCCGAGCCACGCAAGATACTCCACCGCCGCGGCAAGTCCGGCGTGCAATTCGATTTGAGGCGTTCCGGTTTCAAACCTGTGCGGAAGAGCGTTCGAGGCGGGACGAACCTTATACGCCACCAGCTTTTCGAGCGTCGCTTCACGGCCCCACACGATGCCCAGATGCGGGCCGAAAAACTTATACGAAGAGCACGCCAAAAAGTCGCACCCTAGCGCTCGAACGTCGATTAAACCGTGGGGCGCAAACTGGACGGCATCCACGTAGGTAAGCGCGCCTACGCGGCGCGCGCGTTCGACGAGTTGCGCCACATCGTTTATCGATCCGGTGAGGTTGCCTGCGTAGTTCAAGGCAACAACGCGGGTCCGGTCGCCGAGCACTGCATCGAGCGCTTCGGGGAGAATCGTCCAGCTTCGTTTATCGAAGTCGACCCATCGCACGTTGAGCCCGCGGTCCTTCGCGACCGCAAGCCATGGCGCAATGTTGCCGTCGTGATCCATTCGCGTGACGACGATCTCGTCGCCCGGACGAAGGGTGTTGCCGATGCTGCGCGAGAGATGAAAGGTCAGATTCGTCATGCTCTGAGCGACGATGATCTCCGAGGAAGAGTTCGCGCCAAGCATTGCAGCCATTGCGTCACGGGCGCAATCGATTCGATCTTGCGCGTACCGGCTGGTTCGGAAATACCCGCCTAGGTTCGCATTGCTTTCAATGAGCGACCGCCGGACGGCTTCGGCAACGCGGAGCGGAACCTGCGTGCCGGCCGGATTATCGAGGTAAACGCGAGGCCGCCCATCGTCGGTTAGGGCCAGCGACGGAAACTCGGCGCGCACGGATTCGGTCGGAAAAAGCATTACGGTGAAACGCTATACGGACTCGACCCGGCAGTTCCTTATTGCGGCGCGTCGAACGCTTCACGGATGCCGCTTGAATTCGACGTTGCGTGCATCCGCCCGTACTGGCCGCAAGCAAACCTCGACCGCAACGGCCGCTCGATTTTTCTGGCCGCGATGGACGCATAGTGCATACGGCTGCGCGAGAGCCGGAGCTTGCGGCACGACCCCTTCCCGACGTGTTACTGCTCGACGCGCTGTCGTCGCGGCTTCTATCGCGCGACTCGTTCGACTCGCTGCGGGACGCATTGTTCGACTTTCTCGTACCGCGGTTCGCGCGTGGCGCGAAACTGATGATACCGTCCCCCGATGAAACCGCCGTTATGCAATCGCGCGGCGTTTTCGAAGGGCCGAACACCGTCGTTTTTCTTGCATCGGCCGATTGGAATGCGACCCTAACGCTCTGCGACGCCGAACCTGATTCGAATACAGAATTACAGGAAGGTCTTCGCCGCTCGGCGCACGCGCTGGCGCGCGCATCGGCTTTTCAGCGCGAGCATCGCGTCGCAGCGACGTTTCAAGAAGCGGCGCTTTCCATTACGATTCCGAGCAGCGAGCGATACCGGATCGACGCCGTCTACGAGCCGGGACGTTCCGAAGCGCTCGTAGGCGGCGATTGGTACGATGCGTTTGCGTTGCGTGATGGCCGTCTCGTTCTTTCAATCGGCGACGTCGTCGGATCAGGCATCGCTGCTGCAATCACGATGGTCAACGTCAGGCAGACGATCCGAGGGGTCGCGCACGTGCAGTCAAATCCCGGCGTCATGCTGGCCGCGGCTAATATGACGCTGCGAACGCAGTACCCGGATATCTTCGTAACGGCGTTTGTTATCGTCATCGATCCCATGACGGGATATTGTACGTATGCGGGCGCCGGGCATCCGCCCGCGCTGATCCGGGAGTGCGACGGCACGATCCGCGAGCTAGCGAGTCAGAATCTTCCCCTTGGCGTTACCGATCGCAACGACGCGTTCGCTTCCCACCGAACTACGCTCGAGAGCGATGCAACGCTCCTGCTCTATACCGACGGAATCATCGAATACGATCGCGACATCGCTACCGGAATGCGTCGTCTCGCGCAGAGCCTAGCAAAAGTCGACGTGCGCCAAGAAAACATAGGGAGGCGCATCTACGCCGAGATCGTACCCCCGCACGCGCGCGACGATATTGCGATGGTGGCACTCTACCTTCGAAAAGCCGGCGACATTCGACGGTGGCGTTTCGATCCAATGTGGCCCGACGCTGCCCAACGGGTGCGCAGCGAGATTGCGGCGGAGTTGCGTGCACACGGTTTCTCGGCGGTCGACACCACGACGTTTGAAACGATCTATTCCGAACTCATTAGCAACGCCCTGAGGTATGCGCCCGGGACCATCGATGTCTTCTACGAACCGAATGCCGATAATGCGGATAATGCCATCCTTCACGTCTTCGACGACGGTCCGGGCTTCGAATATCTCCCGCATCTTCCGTACGATCTTTTCAGTGAGCGGGGGCGTGGTTTATTCTTGATCAGTCAGCTAGCTCACGATTTTAGCGTCGAACCAAACGCGCCGAGCGGCAGCCACGCGCGTCTTGCGCTGCGCCCATGCACGAAGGAGTTACTCGTATGAATGCAAACTGCGGCGCCGAGCGAGAACGGCTCGACGCGATCGAACGCTACGGCGTTCTCGATACACCGCCCGATGGAACCTTCGACCGCATAACGACGCTTGCAGCCGAGCTCTTCGACGTTCCGATAGCGCTCGTCAGCATTGTGGACGAAGACCGCATCTGGTTCAAATCGCGCTACGGACTCGACGACGTCGTTGAGATCTCGCGCGATCCCGGTTTGTGTGCTTCGGCAATACTGAGCGACGCGCCGTATATCGTAGAAGCGGCGCGATCCGATCCGCGCACGCTCCTCAATCCGCTGGTCTCGGGCGCTTTTGGTCTGCAATTCTACGCGGCCTCCGCGTTGAAAACCGCCGACGGCCACCGGCTAGGAACGCTCTGTATAATCGACCGTGAGCCGCGAATTTTTTCCCCGCGTCAAGCTAAGATATTGGATCATCTCGCCGCAATCGTCATGGATGAAATGGACCTGCGTCTCGCAACGATTCATACGGTAAACGAAATGCGCGCCGAAACTGCGCGGGCTCAGCGCACCGGAGTCTCCGCCGATGCAGGCTCGTCCGCGCAGAATGCCTTGAAATAGGCATCGCGCAGGTTGCCGAGCTGCAAGCCGCTCGCGGCTCTTTTTCCGTCGGGCCGCAGGACCGTTATCGAGCGCAAATATGGGATATATTTTGCCAGGCGCACCGTCTGCCACTGCGAGATTTTCCACTTGCTGTAGGCCATGTAGGCAAAGGCGTAGGCTGGTAGCGCTTTGGCTTTTTTCTCAAGTGGTTCGATTCGTACTCGAAAGCCTTCGCGTTCGAAGATTGCTTCTTCAAGTTCTTTGATCGTTGCCATCGTCCTTAGTCTTCCCGTTGCATCATCTTGGCCGCATGTAGCCGTGCAGAACGATCCATCGCTCCGGCGAGATTGAAACATCACCCCGGTATGGAAAATCGAGTTCCATAACGATCGTAAGACAGAGGCCGATCATGATTGCCGTTACGGCCGTCATCACCAATTGTGCCCGGAAGTTGGCCAGCCCAAAGAGGTAAATAAAGCTCATTAGGGCGAGCGCTCCGACGAAGATGCCCGTCCACACGACCGGCGGCATCGCGCTATTGTTGCTATGGATGCGGCGCCGACGCAGATCTCCTACCAACTGCACGCGCTCGAGCATGTGGTTTTGCAGATTGGCCTCGCCCAGCGTCGAAGTTCGCATCATAGAAACGTCTCCGAAGAGCCGTATAATGGACGACTGTGCCTGGGCGCTGCTCTTTCCCGAACGCATCTTCGGCCACTCGTCGAACAGCACGGCATCGACGTAGCTTTTGAGATCGGAGGCGATGCGCGACTTATCGGGCTGCTGGAGATGTGGCACAAAACGCCAGATGTCGGTCGCGGCATCGACTTCTTGAGACGAGCGGTCTTCCGCCTCAGCGTATTGCTGCCAGACGATTACCGTGAGAAAACCGAGCAGCACGGCATAAAGGACGCCGACGACGGCTACGATGAAGCCGGCGACTTCATTATGCTCGATGAAGTCCGTCTTCGGGAACGATCGCCGTACGAGCACGTGGCCACAGCACGCAAGCGTCGCGCAGCCGCCGGTAATGAGAATCATCGAGAGCCACCAGGGAACCTGAAAAAGCCACGTCATCGGGGCTCTACGCCGCTTTCTTCTTCGCAACCATGCCGCAACGGTTGCCCGATGGTACTGGAGATGTCGATGCCGTCACAGTCGGAAACCCTCCCCCTATCTCTGCTGCATAGCGATTGGTGTGAGAAGCCGCCGGTTCTTTGCGCGCATGCGCGTAACCCTCTGCAGGAATGGCGGCGTCGTGAGGCAAGCGGCGTAATCATTCATTACATCGGCTCGGGAGGTGTTCATGGCGACGGCTCTTTCAAGGCGCCTGGTAGCGGAATGCATTGGAACGATGTGGCTGGTACTCGGTGGTTGCGGAGCCGCCGTCTTGGCCGCCGCTTTTCCGCAACTTGGAATTGGCTTCGTCGGTGTCGCACTCGCGTTTGGGCTCACCCTTCTTACGATGTGTTACGCCATCGGGCCGATCTCCGGATGTCACATCAATCCAGCCGTTACTGTTGGGTTATGGGCCGCGCGCCGTTTTCCGCTCAAAGAAGTCGGCCCGTACGTTGTAGCCCAATTGGTAGGCGGCGTACTTGGGGCCGGAATACTATTCCTAATTGCCGGCGGCAAAGCGGGATTTGACGTTCATGCCGGATTCGCATCGAACGGATTCGGCGACCATTCCCCGGGCGGCTTCTCGATGCTCGCCTGCGCGGTCTGTGAGATCGTGACGACATGCTTTTTCATTCTGATTATCACGCTTTCAACCGATAGGCCGGAAGCTTCGGGGTTCGCCGGTATCGCAATCGGCTTGAGCTTAACGCTCATTCATTTAATCAGCATTCCCGTAACCAACACGTCGGTCAATCCGGCACGCAGTCTCCGGACCGGCAATTTTTGCCGGAGGTTGGGCGATCGGCCAAGTGTGGTTTTTCATCCTCATGCCGGTCGTCGGCGCTATTCTCGGCGGACTTATCTACCGGTATCTCAGTTTGACGGAGCCGTTGGAAGCTCCGGGATGAGACGGCGAATCAGCTTTTTATAGAATCCGTTCTCGTACGGCATCATATTTTCCGAAAAGCGCCGGATATGGCGGCGCTTCTGTGCCTTCGTCGGCCGACAATTTTGGCAGCATCATTTTGGCGCCCATCATCGAAGAACGAGCCTAAGCCACACGCTACAAGAAAGAGGACACCGGATGGAACGAGACGGATCGCAAGAACAACACCGAGAGCCGGGGCGCGTCGGCGGAATAGCGACAGCGGCGAAGCAGAGCGAACAGGCGCGCGCGCATTCAAGCCGATCTAAGAGCCATTCCGGCACCGGCTCTTCGAGTAGCGGCACATCGGATTTCGGGAGCATACGATAACCGTACGCCATAATTTCGATGCCTGGCGGCAAGCGCGAGGCATCGTTTTTTTTACTGCGCGTAACGATGGAGTAGCACGATGGCCCCGCCCGTAGCCGAACGCCGGCATGATGTCTCGAATTCACTTGCAGTTGCGGCGCTCGGCGTTGTATTTGGAGACATCGGCACGAGTCCGCTCTATACATTTAAAACGTGTTTTACGACGGCCAACGTGCAGCCGACTCCGGAGAACGTTCTCGGCATCGTTTCGTTGCTGCTGTGGACGCTTTTCTGGGTTGCTTGCTTCAAGTACGTAACGGTCCTGATGCGAGTAGATCACGAAGGCGAGGGAGGCATACTGGCGCTTTTGGCGCTGGCATCTCCTCCGAAAATACTCGGGGTGCCGATACGTGGTTCATGGCTCGTGTGGGTCGTTGTAATCGGAGCGGCGATGCTCTTGGGAGACGGCATCATCACGCCCGCTATCTCGGTAATTTCCGCGGTTGAAGGCATCGGCGTTGCGACCACGCGTGCCCAGCCATTCATCGTTCCCCTCTCCGCCGCAGTTCTTGTCGCGCTCTTCGCCCTGCAGTCTCGCGGCACCGGACGGATCGGACGTGTTTTTGGACCCGTTATGCTGCTGTGGTTCGTCGCAATCGGAGTCGCCGGGGTCATCGCCATAGCCGGACATCCGCACATCATCGCCGCGGTCGATCCGCGGCACGCGCTCTATTTCGTGACCCATCACGGCATTTACGGATTCCTGATATTCGGTGCCATCGTCTTGTGCGTAACGGGAGCCGAGGCACTCTACGCGGACCTTTCGCACTTCGGACGCTTGCCGATAACGCGCGCGTGGTACCTTGCCGTGCTGCCTGCACTGGTTCTAAACTATATGGGGCAAGGCGCCACCGTTTTGAGCGACGCGCATAGGCTCGATTCGCCGTTTTACGCGCTAACGAATGGATGGACGCTGCTTCCGATGGTCGTCCTTGCAACGGTCGCAACCGTGATCGCGTCGCAGTCTTTAATCTCCGGCGCTTTTACGCTTGCAGAACAGGCGATTGCGCTAAACTTAAGTCCTCGTTTGAAAGTACTGCATACGTCGCTGGAACACCGCGGGCAGGTGTACGTTCCCTTCATCAACGGAGTGCTGGCCGTTGCTTGCCTCATTCTCGTTTTCGCGTTTCGCAGCAGCGACAGGCTGGCATCCGCTTACGGGTTAGCCGTCGCCTGTACGATGGCTGCCACGTCCGTCGTCTTTTACGTCGTAGCGACCGACGTACTGCATTGGAAACGCGCGCTGACGGTTCCATTGGTATGCAGCTTTCTTGCCGTGGACCTTACGTTTGTCTTGGCCGGTCTGCCGAAGTTTGCGGACGGCGCTTGGGTACCGCTCGCTATCAGCGCCGTCGTCGTAACGCTGGCGATAACATGGCTTGAAGGTCGGCGTTGCACCGCCAAAAGCCTTGCCAAGCAGCAACAGCCGATCTCCGAATTCTTGCTCGAAAATGGAACGGCGCAAGGACCGATACTTGGATCCATGGTGCTCTTTACCGGCGATCCCAACGGCGTACCGTTTGTCGCGCATCACCCCTGGTTGAGGCGGCGTCTCCAAACCGAACGAATCGTGCTTCTAACGCTCATTAAGGCGACGCGGCCGTACGTCGAAGAAGAGAACCGAGTGAAGGTAGAAAATCTTAGCGACCGTTTTACGCGAGTATCAGGATCCTTTGGATACATGGAACGCCCCCGCATCGACCCCATATTGGCGGCATGCAAGCGCAACGGTCTCGACATCGATAACGAGCTTACGTCGTTCGTTTACGCCGATCCCAAGATACAGGCCTCGCCCGCCGGAATGCCGACGTGGCAGCGAACCATCTTCGATTTCCTGCAGCGTGTATCGCATCCGTTGCCGGACGAATTGCGCGTTCGAGCCGAGCGGCGCGTGGAATTAGGCGTCGAGATACAAGTGTGAAGGCGGCTACTCCGCGTCCTGCAACCCGCGAAAGAGCAGCACCCGGTATCCTTTGCTCTCGATACCGATCGACGTAACGCAAATCTGCTCGCGCGCCAGGACCGAATCGGTCTCCCAATCGTCTCGCTCGCTGTTGTACACGCGAGTGTGATAGCGCACGCCACGCTCTAGGAGCGAGGAAAGATCGATCGGCACGTTCGTCGTCGCATCGCTCACGTTTCCAACGAGCACGGCAAGCTCGCGACCTCGCTGAAACGCAACGACGCGCGCGATGCGCGAAAATATCGGGATACCGTCGGAGACGTCGCGCTCGTACAAAGAGTGCGTGAACTTGGTGTCGACTTCACAGGTGGTAAAAAGGTTCAACGTCCCTTGCGTTCGTACGGCGAAATAGGAAATTTCCACGCCATGATACGGTAAGCGTCGCAGTGCAACCCACTTCCAGTTGTTGGGAATGAGCGGATTGATCTGCGGACGGTCGCCGGTCAGGGTGAGGCCGCATACTCCTTCGATCGCAGCCCAGAGAAACCGCGGCGGCTCCCAGGGGCTCAAACGCATCCCGCGGTTCACGAGCGAATCGCCGTCGAACCACTCGCTGAATTGTCCTGGAACCGTGTTGTGTTTGCGCGGATCGCGTGCGTAGTGCTCGAACGATGCGCGCAAAGCATTAACCATGAACTCCGGGTGGTAGCGCGCGGCAGCAAAGGCATACCACCACGTCAGCCCGGGCCATACTCCGCCCTGTAGCCCTGAATACGCGGCGGGGTCGTAACGCGGATCCTGTGACGATGCCGTTCGCAGGCCGGCTTCCGTCCAAAAATCCGGCGAATTCAAACGAGAGATGATCCGGAATGCCGTTTCGTCGTCGCACGCATGGAACATGACGGGAAAGACCTCGTCTCCCGTAACGTCCGTATGAGCGTTTCCGTGCGTGTCGATGTTGAGGTAGAACAGCCCGTTTTTGGGATTGATAAGATGTTTCTGCATCGCAGCCTGAATCCGCGACGATGCTTCGGCGAAGAAGCGGATGTCCGCGTCGTCCGCGTCCACCCGCTCTGATAGATGCGCCAGCTCTCGAAGTGCGGCTACACATTCGGCATTAATTTCCGTTACCGCGCCGTTGATCGAATAGTTTGCAATGATATTGCGCCAGCTCGCGATTGCCCAGACGTTGCCCCGCGGATCGTCCGCGGTGCAGACGACGAGGTTTCGTTCGTCCATCTGCGAGACGATGTAGCGCCCGGCGCGAGCGAGGTGCGGGAAGATGCGCCGCAGCCAATCCTGATCTCCCGTGATGCGAAAATGATGATTGGCCGCCATGATGAAGAGCGGCGTGTCGTCGTTGATGTTCAAACCGTCATCTTCGACTCGGCCCGTGAGCGCGTCGACGTATTCGGGAAGCTTTCCGGTTTCGTATTGCAGCTCGGCCGCTTTGTCCAAAAGAGAGCGCGAAAAGCTCGACATGAAATGATCGCAGCCATAAACGAACCACGCGCAATCCCGGATAACGACGTTGGACATGACGCCGGGATCGTTTGTAAAAAGCCAGCCGATCGGATATCGCGCCATAACGCGGCGCATGTTCACCTTGCTCCAGAGGGCACCGTCGTTAATAACCTCATCGGGAGTAATCACTTCGCCGCGATGGATTTCGTCTTCCAGCGTGGCGAGCGTTTCCCTAAGCGAGTCCGCAGCCGAAACCTGCATAAACGACTCTAGTGCTTCGACGATTCCATGCTCGTATATGCCGGTTTTGAATGCGATCCGCTGTTTTTCTCCTGCCGCAACGGCGATATCGGCCTGCAGACTCCCGAGAATATCTCCGACTGCATCGGTTTTATTGGAGAGCGGGACAGTCCGCGACGTGCTGTACACATTGCCGAAATCGAAACTGGTTTCGTACGCGCTCGGCTCGACCGTTAGAGCGAAGAGACGGACCGCACTCTCGTCGTGTTGGTTCGTTCCCACGAGACCGAAAATCGTTTTATCGTAGGTAGCGGTTACGTTGTCTTCCGTATCGCCGCGCAAACGCGCGAAACCGTTGATACGCAACTCCTGCTCGTGCATGCCGCGGTTTTCGATTTCAATAATCTGATAGAGTACCGAGGGGTCGGCCGGCGTCCCGTCGGTTATCGCGCCGAGGGGAAGAAACAGCGTTTCGGTAATATAAATCGACCCTCCGATATCGAAGGACCGACGCTGAAACGCGGGGTGAATCTCGACCTTTACCTCGGCGACGTCGAGTGATAACGGCGTGTATATCTTGGCGCTATTCTCGGAGGGCGCTCCGGCAGCGTCGCGTAACGGCCGACCCGCAATTGCAAACCGTATTGCGATCGAGCCGATCAAGGCACGGCCTCGTCCGATCGAAAAAACGCGCTCCACATCGCCCGTGTTCTTGGTATTGACCCACAACGCGCTGTTGCCGAAACTCGGTCCCATCCCTAAGTGGCGGGCCGTCGTCCTATAGCTGGGAAGATTTTGCGTAGGATCGATATGGTATGTCGAAGAGCGCGGAGGCGTCGTCATGCCGAGGAACCTTTTCGCAAAACGTGGTTTAGCCTTGCTTCGCCACGGTGACCACGAAGAAATCCCCGAGGCGCGGTCTCGCGTTTGGGGAACCGTCCGGTCAGATCGTTGCGCTCGGCGAAGGCATACGGTCCTTGCCATATTCCGTATCGATGAAGGCCGATATTCGGTCGAGAAAACGGGACAGCGTCCGCCCAGCGATATGGGAACCCAGCACGCGATCGAATACATCTCCCAATGGCCCAAACGGCGGCATATATTGACCGTCTATTCGAATCTCCGTCGTTAAGCCGTTGGGTCTCACGGTGATCATTCCTCGGAAACGAGGCACCGGAAGTAGCCCGTGGCACCTCCACTGAAGAATCAGGGCTTCGTGCGCGCGGGCCGCGTCCGTATAGTCTTGCGTCTCCGCAAGGGTATGTTCGACGCCTAGCTCCATAAACGCGAACGGACCGACTTTAAGCGGAGCTTTTCGATGGAATCGCTCGATGAGCGGCACTGCCGAAGTAAAAGGGCAGTATACGTTGCGCTGCCGATGCACGGTCTTCATGATAAGCTCGTAGACTTCTCTTATTTCGGTTGATCCGCAAGCCACTGT
The DNA here is from genome assembly GCA_030854045.1 of Vulcanimicrobiota bacterium. Classification (GTDB taxonomy): domain Bacteria; phylum Vulcanimicrobiota; class Vulcanimicrobiia; order Vulcanimicrobiales; family Vulcanimicrobiaceae; genus JALYTY01. The sequence goes on from JALYTY010000065.1 coordinate 57,310, forward strand.
GCGTAGTGCGCGGAAAAGGCTTGCGGTTTTAATAGGATTAAGTTGATGATCGCGGCATAATCCCGTTTGAGGACGCGATCTATTGCGCTGGAATATGCCTGACGGTCGAATGGCCCGCTTTCGAGCGTCTCGGTGAGCGCCCGTTCGCGTACGCGGCACAGCGCCAATTCGGCAACGATCGCGGCAAGCGGCTCGTGTTGGTAATCCTCGCGATCGAATTGTGGGACCTCCGGCATGGCCCAGGCGCGCGTGTCGTCAGCATTCATGCAACGATGATAGCAAAAATTGGCGCGCCGTGCCGCGAGCCTTCAGCACCCTGCCAGTTACGGTGCGAACTTTCGACTGTCGAGACTCCGCTCCAGGTGAAATCGTCCGGCCGAAGCTTCCGCCGCTGCAAAGGCAGTGACTTGAGAACGAGATCGGAACCCTAACTTTCCAAATATCGACGAAATGTTCTTTTCGATCGTTTTCGTGCCGACATCGAGCTTGGCGGCAATCTCTGCGTTGCGCAAGCCCAACCAAAGCAACCGGACGATTTCGCTTTCCCGCGATGAGAGCACGTTCATATCGCCGGACACCGGCCGGCGTGCCGGAGCCAATCGCAGCACGTGGGAAGCGGCTGCGCAGTGCTCGTAGATAGAAAGTGCCCGCTCCGGAAAACCGGCGTATTCCAACGCTATCGCTTCAATAAGCGGCCACCCGAGCTTGGCATACATCTCCGCCGCCTGCAAGCCTAAGCCCTGCGCGCGCGGCTCTCCGGTCCGCGACGCGACGATCGTTTCGATGAGCGTCTGTAACGCGCTCTCGCACGGCCTCCCTGTCTTTGCAGCCGTACCTGCCAAGCGCAAGACGCAACTCAGATCGTCGAGCGGAAGCAGCTGCGCTGCATGAATTAGTACGAAGATGTATTCCGGCGCTGCAAACGGTATAGCCCGCAGAGCCGACTGAAGATCGGCCCGCGCAGCCGCCGCTTCTCCCGCTGCTGCCAGCAGCGGCGCGTGCATTCCGATGAGCAAGATCGCCGCGGGATCGTCCAACTGACTTCGCGTCGAACGTAAAATATCGGCGGTAGCCCCTAGCGTCGCGAACGATACATCACCCGTTGCCTGGTCCAACAGCGCTGCGAAAGGCGCGATGACCTTGCGCGCCGGGATTGCTTCAATGTCGCCCGCGATGCGAGAAACACAGAGGCGCAGTTCGTCTAATCTCCCGCGCATGTAGGCGTACACGCCGCGGACCGCCGTGCCGAACAACTGCAGGCTGTGGAAGTTGAATTCCCGCTCGATGCGTTCGGCGTTCGACAACGCCCAGTTAACGTCGTCGTTGGCACCGATGAAAGTTCCGGTTTGCGCGATCGTATACCGCACGTTGACTTGGTTGAAGGGAGGCAGCAACGGAAGAACGTCTTCGAGCTGCTTGGCACATGCACGGTATGCATCGACGTCGTAGCAATGAGCGCTGCGCGTAAGCTGTATGAGCCAATAATTATGCTGCGCGATCGGCATAAGGACGGCGGGATCGGTGATTAGGGACAACAGCCTGTCGGTCGTCGAGAAGTCGTTGTGCACGCACGCGATGCGCGCGGCGACTGCAAGCAGTCGCCCACGCGCTGCTTGGCTCATGTTGATGCCGTACCTCTCAACGAAACGTTCCGCGTACGACACGGCTCCCGCATCGCCGGCGTTCGTTCGCTCGCTGACGATCCAGCACGCAAGCCGCCCGGCGTCCTCGAATTCCGAACGCGCTATGCGAAGCTCCACAGCTCGATCGAACGCATCGACAGCGCGCTGAAAATTCCCATGCAGCTGGTGGATATTTCCTACACGTTCCAATATTCTTGCTTCATCCGCGCAATCGACGGCGGCTTCTAAGGCACGTTCGAAGCAGACGAGAGCTTCCGAAAGCGCGCGCACCGATACCGCGGCTTCCCCGGCTCGCTCGTTATAATAAAGCGCTTTCGTCCGGTCGCCGCTCTCCCAGGCATGATAGGCAAGTTCGTCTATGCGTTCACGCGTATCGGAGCGACATTCCAGCACGCTCAATATGCGGCCGTGAAGCCTTTTCACTTCGAAGGCAAGTAATTCGTCGTAAATCGTTTGTCGCATCAGCGCGTGCCGGAAGCGGCTTCGTCCACGCCGTACGTCGTCATCGACGACAATGTTGAGGTCGTGGCAACGCTGCAACGCCGGAACGAGCGTGGCGATGTCGCAATCCATAACCTCGGCGAGCACCGAAGGTTCGAAACGCTGACCGAGAACGCTCGCATATCGCAGAACTGCGCGTTCACCCACGGTCAACAGCGCCAAGCGGGCCTCGATACTCGCTCTGATCGAAAGTGGCAGCGCAGCGGGCTCAATGGTGGAATCGCGCTCGACGACGTGTTTCACCAGCTCTTCGGCGAAGAACGGATTGCCTTCGCTGCGGGCTTCGATACTTTTCATTATGGACGGTGCAAGGACGGCGTGTTCGCCCAGAGTGCCGTCGATAAGGGCGCGAATCTCTGCTACCGGGAGCGGTTCAAGGCTGACATTATTTACCGACGACTCTCGCAAGAAACGCGAAATTGCATCGAAGAGTACCGGCGCGTCTTCAAAGTTATCCGTCCGGTACGTTACGACCATAAGGAGGCGCATAGAATCGATCCGGCGGGCAAGATATTCCAGAAATTCGAACGTCGAGAGGTCGGCCCATTGCAGATCCTCGATGGTGAGAATCGTCGAACGCTTGGCGCAAACGATATTGAGTAGTGCCACAAAAGCCTCGAAGAGCTGCTCCCGTTCGAGGACGAACCGCTCGTTTGCCGACACGGTCTCCGGCGGCAATTCATCGGGAACGACTTGGACCAGCGCTCGGAGGACGTTGCGCGGAAGCTCAGCTACTACAACTTTACGAGCAAGCGCACGAACGAACGTTATAATGCCGCCAAGGGGACGTTGCGCGCGCTGCCGGCATTCGGCATGAAAGATGTTTCGACTTCGGCCACGCTCAACGAGCGCAACGAATTCATCGAGAAGCCGCGTCTTGCCGATACCGGCTTCGCCGCTAAGCAAAACGATGGAGCCGCGGCTCTTTGCAAGCGAACGCCGAGCCATCTCTAACGCCGCCATTTCGTTCTTGCGGCCTACAAAGACGCGGCACCGCCGCGGTCGTTCGGGCATCAGCGCGTAATTCTGCTTAGCCTGGTCGCCCGCCCCTATTCGTGGGCCGAAAGCACCACGGGCGTGCCAACCGCGGTTCGCTTGCAGGCGCCGAAGGAGCCGGTTCAGCAATTGAGCTAGCCAAGGAGCTTACTGTATGCGCATACGAGCCGTTAAATCGATCTCCGCCCTGATCGCCGTTATTGCGTATAGTGCCATGCTGCAGCCCGCGTACGGGCAGACCGATTCGTCGACACCCGTCTCCATCAATTCGTGCGGGCCGATGCTCGATAAGACGTCGCAAAACTCGCTTTTCGGCATTCCGCTAACCTCCACAAGCTCGGGCATCCAGATCGTCTTCACCAATGAGTCTCAGAAGGGCGCCGATCTGATCAATTTCGCGGTAAATTCCAACGGAGATTCGTTCGTAATCCGCGACGTCGGAACGTTCTCTCCCGGGATCGAGATAACGCACCGGTATCGAAATGGCGAAGGTCAAGCGTTCGTGCTGCCGCAGTTCGTCGCTCCAAAACTCTCGTGCGCCGTGCAGTCGGTCCATTTCATCGACGGATCTTCATGGCGCCCCGGTGAAGCGGTAGCGCAGACGACATCGGCAGCTCAGCCGAATCGGCTCTCAGCAACGCCGTCTAACGTCCAGATCGCTCGCAATGCCGAGGCCAGGCTTTTCATGGTATCGAGCAGCGACGAAGTTGCGGCTTTTTCCGAGCGCAACTCGTGCGCCGGTATTGCGACCGTTACTCTTGCAACAACCGGCGAAGCGGCGGCCGCGTACACCGTCAAACCGCTATCGGCGGGCTCATGCGCTGCGACGATCAGCGATGAAGCCGGCAACCGGGTGACCGTCGCGATAAACGTCCGCTGACGTGCAAGCGGCGGTAAGCCGGCGCGGTTCCGCGATGCAACGTCGAAGCACTGTCCTCGCTCGCATGAACCGCAGCATCGGTATATGCGGTCGTCAATATAAGGCGATATCTTTTCGAATGGTTTGCGCGCGTTTCGTCAGGGTAATCTCTAAACCTACGAGCTACGGGCTCCTAGATCGTCGCGGCTTCGTTACTCGCGAGGCCGAATGGAAATCGCACCGGTGAGGACTTAAATGGATACTAATGCAAGCCAGCTTCCCGTACGCGGCAACGACGCGGTGGAAATACTGGTAAATGACCATCAAATCATAAAGACGTGCTTATCTGCTCTCGTACAGGCAGCGCAGAGCGGCCAACGCAAGAGCGCGTTGGATCAGCTTAAAGCCGTGCTCACAATTCACAATGCAACGGAGGAAAACCTGATATATCCGGCATTGGAGATCGTCGGCGGGAAAAAATCCGAATCGCAGCACTTGTATCATGAAACCAGCGAGGCCGACGTGCTGGTGTTCCAGTTAGACACCATGCTCAAAGAAGGCAACGAATCGGACTACACTGCAAAGGCACAGAAGCTGCAAAAAGCCGTTCTCGAGCACATCGACGACGAAGAAAATTCCGCATTTCCGGCTTTGCAAAAAGGCGCGCAGCCTCAGCAGTCCAGGATGCTGACCGATTCGGTACGCGAATTCCGCAATTCGCTCCGCATTAGTTCGACGACGCAACCGCGCGTCGAAACCGGTCAGATCGGCAGCAGTACGACTACGCCGTCGAAGTCGGGAACCTGACCGGCTCTTACGCCGTACGGGGCTCGCAGCGATGCGAGCCTTCGCCCCCGTTCTAACACCGCAGACCGAATCGCGCGCCGAGCACACAAATATTCTGTAACGACGACATCGACAACACCGAGAAAGTGCTCGTGTGTTAAAGCGCCACGTAGCCGATTACTTCCGCCCGCGTGGATACATGCGAATAGTTCAATATGCGACTGTTCGTGCAGTGCGGTCCGCTGCGGCTCCCGACGGTACAGCCTGCTTGCCGGACTAGTATACCTGCGGACGCTTGCTCTTTCTTGGAGAAAAAAGGAACTCGGCAGCAGATTCAAAATGGAGATGGCGCTCCGCGAATTATCACGCGCTTAACCCTGCATTCCGGAGCCGCAAATCAAGACAAGCGAATCGCCGTTCCGGCGACTTCATATGTCCTCAAGGGAGTTTTTCTTGCGCGTTCCGATATTACCGAAGGCCTTGTTCGTTTTGCCGTGGGCGGC
>JALYTY010000074.1 GCA_030854045.1 Vulcanimicrobiota bacterium
CAAATTCGGAACAATGCGGGCATCGCGTTTATGATGCCAAGCGCGCCGGGATCGGGAGACAGCGATGCTCGGTGTGCGAACCGCGCGGTCCCTGGGTGGTAACGATTTCCATCCAACCGCCACGCAACAGCGACGCTCGAGCCCGTCGCGCGGTCTTCGAGCTCGCCTTGATTCGCCGCGCGATCTCGTCGAGCTCGAGTTCCGGCTCACGCATGGCGACCGCGTAGTACGCATCGCGGCCGGCGTGAGACGGAAATCGTCCAGGAGAGCCGTTGGGACGACCCAGCCGTCTACGCGATGACCAGGATGCTCGATCGTTGCCTCAGTAGGGGTCACTGCGTCCTCCGGTCCCGACAACGATCCCGTGAGGGAAGATCGCGTCCATTGCGGACAGTGTTCGCCTACTAGATGGGTCCCCTGTTCATGGAAACCACAAGATAGGCCGACGCCGGAGTGACGCGCTCAGGCGGGGCGTCTGGACGACAGTCTCGCCGCTGGCGGGAATTGCTTTTGACAGCCCCAAAGCCACTCAAAAAAGGCGATTTAATCGAGAGAAGAACGCTACAGAAAGGTGACAAGAGCACGATGATACGATAGAATGTACCGATGAGCGCTGTACTAGACCAATTGTACGATGAGCGGGGTCGGGTCGACATGGCCGCTGTTTCCGATATGACCGGCGAGTCAATCGCGCGACTCGCGCAGATGACATCGTTGACACCAGGCGCCCTGCGGAAAAATCCGACCTCTGAACGGGCACAACCCGCCGCCCGTCGTTTTGTAGGTGTCTTGTCAGAAATGACGCGACTACTCGGCAGCCGGAAGGCCGCTTTGATCTGGCTGCGGACGCCGCATCCCGAACTCGAGGGTCACCGTCCGCTCGACCTGCTCTATGGCAAGCGCTTCGAAGCGATCGAAGGGCTCGTACATGATTTGCTTTCCGGATCGCCTGGGTGATAAGTCAGCACAGGCTCGAGCGACTTTTCTCGTCCCTCGCCGGCAGCGCTCAGCGAGGGACTTTTTTTAGGTCCATCGACCTCCATTGGCTGCTGCAAGGCACGCCACTGTCGGCAATCGGCTCGCGGATCCCCGGCGGCCGCTACAATCGCAAAGGCGCGTTCGAAGCGTTCTATATTGCGAACACTCAAGTAACGGCGCTTTACGAAACCGAGGCGATCTTCAAAATCGCCGACGTCGTCGTTGGCGTTCGCCAGCCTCCGCGCGTCATGCTTTCGCTCGAGTACAACTTACACGATATCGTAGATCTCCGTGAGCCAACCGCGCTCGCGGCTCTCGGCATCACCATCGACGATCTAAAACAGCCGTGGAAGCTTGCACAGGCGGAAGACCGGCCCGTCCTCACTCAACGAATCGGCGCCGCGGCGCGCGCAGTCGATGTCGAAGCGCTACTTGTACCGTCTGCCCGCGCCGAGACGGGAACGAATCTCGTCGTCTTCCCCGATCGGCTGCTCAAGGGAAGCAGCGTCGACCTTTATGTCGGTGATGAGCCGACGATGCCGCGCTACACACTCAATGGCCAGTACGACTCGAAAATTCGGATTGCGCGCTAAAGGCGATTCGTCATGATGCTCGGGTTATTAACCTTCAAGGTTCCGGGTGCGAGTCCCGGCGCCGCTACGGTATCCTCGAAGCAGTTACGCGACGTCGGCTAAAGCGCGCGCGAACGCAAACGTCGCGTCCATTAATCCTTCAAACGAGCCGCCGGAGATCCGGGCAAGAACCGGCTGAAGTGCGATTTGCAACTTTCCCTTGACAACCCCGTGTAGGTTCAATTGAATCAACTAATTCGTTAGTTAATAGCACATATCAAAATGCGGAGATCCTCATACGGCTACCTCACGCGGTGCTCCGCCTTTACAGCCGTCGTCGTTGCGGCTGCGTTAAGAAATAACCGTTCCCGCGCACACTTGCCATTGCGGCGCTAGGGTCGTATAGTGGGGCAAAGTGGTGTAGAGTGGTGCCTCAGGGAGGGGAGTTGTGCACGCGGAACTGCCGCGCTTTACGGGCTCGGTCGAGCATGCCTTGGATGACAAGGCAAGGCTTATTGTGCCCGCGCGGTTTCGCGAGCGGCTCGGGGCCGGCTTCGTCCTTACGATTGCTCAGCCCGATCCGTGCCTCGCCCTCTATCCCAGCATAACGTGGGCGGAAGTCTGCTCGCGGCTTGAAGAGGCGCCGCGTAAAGACGAGCGATTTCGCCGCCTCGTACGATATCTTTTCGCTCATACCGAGGAAGTCGCGTGCGATGCCCAAGGGCGCCTCGTCATTCCAAGCGCGCTGCGCGGTTACGCCGGCATCGAGCGGGAGGTTACCTCGATCGGCGCGCTCACCCGCGTTGAGATTTGGGCCAAAGAACGCTACGCCGATCACGCTGCGCCCGAAGGCGAGGTTGCCGAATTCATGGCCGACCTTGGTCTGTACTAGAAAAGTGTGCGTGCGTGAATCACGTTCCGGTCCTGCTGCAGCCGGCGTTGGAATTGCTGGCGATCCGTCCGGATGGGATCTACGTCGATGCCACGTTTGGGGCGGGCGGTCATACGCAGGCGATCCTTGCTCGTTTGGAGACAGGGCGCCTCATTGCAATCGACGCCGACCCGCAGGCCCGCGAACGCGCGCGTGCGCTCGCGCACCCATTACTGACGTTCGTGAACGGAAATTTTTCACAATTGCCGGCTATCCTCGACGGCTGCAGTATCGGGCGCGTCGATGGGGTGCTCTTCGATCTGGGGGTTTCATCGATGCAACTTGACGATGCAACGCGCGGCTTCTCGTTTAGCAAGAGCGCCGCGCTCGATATGCGCATGAATCCAAACGCCGGCGTGAGCGCTTACGACGTTTTGAACACGGCTAGTGAAAGCGAACTCGCCGGCATCTTCTTCAATTACGGACAGGAACGAGCCGCTCGCCGTATCGCCCACGCAATCGTTCAACGCAGAAATTCCGGCCGCTTACCAACGACCACGATGGAGTTCGCCCAGATGATTTCGGGCATCGTGCACCGCCCCGGCAAACGCGAGCGCATTCACCCCGCTACGCGCGCATTTCAAGCGCTCCGTATCGCGGTGAACGACGAACTGGAAATGCTGCGCGAGGGCCTTTCGGCCGCGACCGGCCGTCTTTTGGGCGCGGGACGCATCGTCGCGATTAGCTTTCATTCACTCGAAGACCGTATCGTGAAACAAACATTCCGTGACGACGAACGCCTGAACGTTCTCACCAAGAAGCCGGTCGCCGCGAACGACGACGAAGTTGCTACAAACTCTCGCGCCCGCAGCGCGAAACTACGCGCAGCCGAACGCAAAGTCAGCTAGGATCGCAAGAGATGATTCAACCGCAATTTTTTGAAGAACGTGGGCGCATACGCAATTTCCGCAGCGCCCGCACGGCTACAAAGACACGTTTCGTGCGCAATGCGCGTGCTCGATACGTCGGCATTTTACGCGTATGTTTCGTGCTCGGCGCTTTACTCGTTTTGCTGCTCGGCTACGTCATGCTCACCTCGAACATGACGAGCCTTACGTATTCGGTAGCGAAGGCACATCACAACCGCGAAACGCTGCAGGAGCAAGGCTCTCGTTTGGAGGACCGAATTGCAGCGTTGCGTTCCGCGGACCGGCTTGCGTCGATTGCCTCGAAACTCGGGATGCGGGAATCGCAGCAGTTTGCGCTCGTTGCACTGAGCGCTCCGCCGATCGCGCACTCGCGTTCCTTCCCGGTGCTTTCTTCAATTGCCGGCTGGTTCGGTGCTGGAGTACCGCGAACGCTAGAGCGGTAAGGGATTATCGCTACGAGCCGCAGGACGATGCACCGGCGCACGTTCGCACGTGTCGGACCGCTGCGCGCCAGAATGTTCTTCTATCTTTGCACGGCCGTCGCGCTCGCGCTTACGGCGAAGCTTTGCTACGTCCAACTCGTGAGGGGTCCCGTCTATGCGCGCGAGGCGCTTGCGCAGCGTTCCGATACCGTTGAGGTATTTGCGCGTCGCGGCAGTATAACCGATCGCGACGGGACGGTGCTCGTGCGCTCGTTGCCCTCGCAGAGCGTCTACGTCGTTCCGCACGACCTGACCGATCCCGATATCGCCATCGCCAAACTCGAACGGATCTTTGGAAAACTCAATCCGCAAGCGATCGAAGCGATGCACGACCGCACCCGCTGGTTCGTATGGATCGCGCGCAAGGTGCCAAACGACATCGTCGACCGCGTGCGGGCGCTAAACCTTGCCGGCGTGCAGCTCAAGGAAGAAGACACCGGTCTTCGCACGGACACGGTCGGCCGCATGGCTTCGACTATCCTAGGGTTCGTCGGGACCGATGAAAATGGCCTCGACGGCTTAGAGTACGAATTCGACGGTTTGCTCAAAGGGACGTCCGGCCGCGTCACCCTCGAAACCGATCAATTCGGGCGCCCTATTCCTTTCGGACGCGAGACCGTCGTCAAGGCGGCGCAGCCGGGATCCAATCTGCGTCTGTCGATCGATTCGTATCTGCAGTACGTTGCCGAGGACGCGCTTGGGGAACAGTATAAAAGGTTCCATGCGCTCGACGGTACCGCAATCGTTATGGATCCCTGGACCGGCGAGATACTTGCAATGGCAAACATGCCGGAGTTCGATCCGAACGCCTTCTGGAAGTCCTCGCCCGATGCGCTGCGCGATCGAGCGGTAACGGACTCTTACGAACCGGGATCGACGTTCAAGCTCGTTACCGCCGCAGCTGCGCTCGATTCGGGAAAAGTGACGACGTCGTCGCTCTTTGCGGCGCGCGACGAACTTTCAGTGGGTGGCCGCACCATTCACAATGCCGACGACGGATTGCCCGGCTCCGGCTCGAGCGAAACGCTGGAGAAGATCATTGAATTCTCCCACAATGTCGGAGCTGCCGAAGTAGGAATGTACATCGGTGCGAAAACGTTTTACCGCATGGAACGTCGGGCTGGATTCGGGGCGGCGACCGATGTCGGACTTCCCGGCGAAAGCCAAGACATCGTTCCGCCGCCGCAAGAATGGAGCGGCACGTCGCTTGCGACGATGTCGTTCGGACAGGGCGTTTCGGTAACGCCGATTGCGATGGCGCGTTTTTATTGCGCCATTGCCAACGGCGGCATACTTCTTCGCCCGCGCATCCTGCACGCAATCGACGACCCGCAAGGCCATACGATCTATCAATACGCTCCCGAAGTTGAACGCCGCGTGTTCTCCCGCAAAACGGCGGCAACGTTGCGCGCGTTCTTAACTGCCGTCGTCGTAGGAGGCACCGGAAAAGGTGTCGCCGAGGTTGCGGGATATACGACCGCCGGCAAAACGGGGACCGCGCAGATGGTCGTGCAAGGACGATACGAACCGGGCGCGTATGCGGCTTCGTTTATCGGCATGGTTCCCGCCGAACATCCGCGTTACGTGATTTACGTGAAGCTTGAACGGCCCGTCGGCGAGTATTACGGCGGCCTCGTTGCTGCACCGGCGTTTACGAAGATCGCTCGAGCCGCAATGCTTCATGCCGGCGTTTTGCCGTCGCCGTCACCCTCACCCAAACCGGTCGCGGCTGGCGTATGAGCCGGCACGCGATGGAACTGCGCGAACTCCTGCGCCGCCTTCCCGCAAGTTCCCGGGTAAGCGGAGGTCCCGATCGGCTGATTCGCGGCGTGACGTCGGATTCTCGCAAGGTTCGCTCCGGTTCGCTCTTCGTAGCGGTACGAGGGGAACGCAGCGACGGGCACGCCTTCATCGCTTCGGCAATCGCGAACGGCGCCTGCGCGATCGTCGCGGAGGCCGGCACATCGGTGGATGGAAGCGTGGCGACGGTCGTCTTCGTTCCGAGCACGCGCCGTGCGCTCTCCGCGCTCGCGGCCGCGTTTTACGGCGATCCTTCGCATGCGTTGCGCGTCGCGGGCGTCACCGGAACCAACGGAAAAACGACGACGACCCGCATGATCGGCGCTATCTGCAATGCCGGCGGCAATACGTGCGGCATAATCGGAACGGTCGGCGCCGAACTTGGAGAACGCGCGTGGCCGCTTGCGAATACGACGCCGCTTCCGCCGCAACTGCACGAGCTGCTTGCCGAGATGCGCGATGCCGGCGCGCAGATCGTTGCAATGGAGGTCAGTTCGCACGCGCTCGCCCTCGATCGCGTGGACGACGTGCGTTTCCGCATCGCCGTCCTGACCAACATAACGCGCGACCATCTCGACTTTCACGGGACGGTCGATGCGTACGCCGCGGCGAAACATCGTCTGTTCGCGATGGCGGAATCCTCGGTACTCAATCTCGACGACGATCGGGGGGCGCGCTTGGCGCGCGATCTAACGGGCCGCACGCCCGTGCTTACGTACAGTTTACGCGGCGGCGCCGACATCGTTCCATCGCAGATTGAAACGGGAGCGAACGGCAGTCGCTTCACGATCGACGGAACCACCTTTTCGATCGCCTTGCCGGGCCGTTTCAATATCAGCAACGCGCTGGCGGCAATCGGCACGGCGCGCATGTTGGGCTTAGACGACGCAGCGAGCGCGCACGGGCTCGCGTCGCTCAAGCGCGTTCCGGGACGGATGGAACACGTCGGCGCAGCGGATGTCGACGTTGTCGTCGATTACGCCCATACTCCCGACGCGCTCGAATGCGCCCTTGCGGCATTGCGTGAAGCGACGACGCATCAACTCACCGTGGTGTTCGGATGCGGCGGCGATCGGGATCGCGGTAAGCGCGCGGAAATGGGCCGCATCGCTGCGGCGATCTGCGATCGAACGTACATTACAAGCGATAATCCACGCTCCGAGGAACCTGCCGCTATCGCTGCCGACATTGCAAGCGGCATTGGCGGCGAACATGCCTTCGAAGTCGACCTGGATCGCCGCTCGGCGATCGAACGTGCGATATCGCAGGCGCATGCGGGCGATATCGTGCTCATTGCCGGCAAAGGTCATGAGAATTATCAGGTTATCGGAGAGCGGAGGGTTCCGTTCGACGACGTACAGGTAGCGCGGGCCGCTCTGATGCGGCGGCGAAAACCGGCATGATGCTTGCGTTCGACGATGCAGTACGAGCGATGGGCGCAACGGTGCTGGAGCCGATGCTCGCGCCGCAATGGATTCGCGCCGTCACCGACACGCGCACGTTAGCTGCCGGTGACACGTTTATCGCGCTGCACGGCGAGCGTTTTAACGGTCACGACTTCATCGAAGAAGCGCTCGCTAAAGGCGCGGCTGCGCTCATCCTCGACGATCCGCAGGCGAGCCCTCAAACGAAAACGACGTGTATTGTCACCGATACCCTCGATGCGTATATGGCCCTCGCGCAGCTTTCGCGCAACGGGTTTCACGGGCGCGTGGTCGCAATAACTGGAAGCACGGGAAAGACGACGACGAAGCACTTTACATCGCAACTCCTTTCGACACGCTACGGAGCGCGAGTCGCCGCTACTCCCGGTAACGAGAACAACGAAATCGGCGTGAGCAAGCTTCTTTTGAGCGCATCGAACGAAGCGCACGACGTGCTCGTCGTCGAAATGGGCGCGCGCCATCCGCACGATATTGCGACGTTGACCGCAGTCGCTCGACCCGATATTTCCGTGTTGACCAACGTCGGCGACGCGCATCTGGAAATCATGGGAACGCCCGAGCGTCTGGCTGCGGCGAAGTGGGCGATCTTCGAACGGGAAGCACAGCCCGTCACGAACGCGAACGACGCCGTCACCCGTTCTCGCGCTTCAACGCTAAAGCGGGAAGCGCACTGGTTTCTTGCCGGTTCCAGCGAAACGCCCCCGTTGCCCGATACGCGGTACACGGCGCTGTTCGGAAGAGACCGTTTTGTCGATATGCGGGACGGATTTTACCGCGAGACCGGCGTGCAGGTCGGCGTGCCGGGCGACCACAACCGAGCGAATCTCGCCGCGGCTGCGGCCGCTTCACTGGAATGCGATGCCGATTTCTTCTCCGTCGCCGCAGCGTTATCGACGATAGAACTGCCCCAGGGCCGCTACGAACGAATCGAGGCGGCAGGATTGCATTTTATCTACGACGCCTATAATGCGAATGCCGCCGGAACGATCGCCGCGCTCGATGCGTTTGCCGCCGAACCGGCGCAGCGGCGCCTCGTTCTGCTCTCCAGCATGGCCGAGCAAGGAGACGATGCGGCAGCGTTTCATCGCCGTGTCGGCGCGCACGTCGCGCGTTCAAATATCGATATTGCGGTCTTCGGCGGCGACTTCGCGAACGAACTTTGCGCGGGCGCGCGCGATGCGGGGCTTCAATCCGAACGCATCGCGCGCTTTGCAACGAATGCGGAGGGCGCGGCTTGGTTGCGGGCGCACGGACGCGCCGGTGACGTCGTGCTGCTCAAGGGATCGAGAAAATACCGCTTGGAAGAAATCATCGAGGCGCTGCAATCGTGATGCGCGGCCTTGCGGTGATGCGTCCGGAACTTCCGCTCGGAATCGTTGCGATTCCCCTGCGGACGCGGCTCGTGCGTCCCGGAGATAATTTGACGGAGATCGTCGCTGCGGGAGTGCAAGCCATAGCGCGTCCCGGTGACGTAATTGCCGTTTCGGAAACCGCCGTCGCAATCGCTCAAGGAGAGTTCGTTGCCGCTGAACGCGTGCGCCCATCGAAGCTCGCGTATGCCTTGTCGCGTCGTGCCGGAGCGCTTGCAACGGTCAACCAGCCGGAATCACTGCAGCTGGTCATCGACCGAGTGGGGACGGCAAAGGTAATTTATGCGGCGATAATGCACGTTTTAGGACGTATTCGCGGCAAGCGCGGCGCATTCTACGAAGTAATGGGAGAAGCAATCACGGCGATTGACGGATACACGGGAACGCTTCCGCCCTACGAACGCGCGATCGTCTTTGCGCCGCGGGAGCCGGATGCATTTTCGCAGGCGGTGTACGAGCGCACCGGAGTAGCGTGCGCCGTCGTCGACGCCAACGATTTGGAGAAAGCGAAGGTGCTCGGCGCGTCCGCCGGCGTCGATCGCACGAATGTGGAATACGCGTTGCTCGAAAACCCGCACGGGAACGGCGACGAGCAGACACCCATCGTCGTTTTGAAATGGCGCGCCGAAGGCGCAAGCCCGCTCGCAAGGGTCGTTTCAGCGTGACGACGGCTGCAATCGCCGTATTTCCGGCACTCGGATTCGCAATCGTATTTCTTGCCGGCGCCGCCCTGTTGCCGGTTCTGCGAAAAATGCAATTCCGGCAACGCGCGTACGAAGACGCGCCCGCAACGCATCAGCGAAAAAGTGGAACGCCGACAATGGCCGGCGTACTCTTCGCAATCGCGATGGTTCCCATGGTGGCAAACTACCGGACGCCGTTTGCCGTCGCGCTCGTTTCGCTGGTAACGGGATGTGCCGCAATCGGATTGCTCGACGACTTGCTCGCGATCAGGCGCGGATCTAATCGCGGACTTCGCGCGCGCACCAAACTTCTTGCCACGGCACTTGTCGCGATTGTTTTTCTTCGTGCGATCGTCGGATCGTATAACTTTTTTCCGCGCGACGTGCTTTTTCACAGCGGAGCCTACACGCTCGTGGCGCCGCATTGGCTTTGGCTGTTGCTTGGGATCGTAGCCGTCACCGGTACGATTCACGCGGTAAATCTTACCGACGGGCTCGACGGGCTCGCGGCCGGTTCGATGATTCCGCCGCTTATCGTTCTTGCGCTCATCGGCATTCGTTTGACGCTGCCGGCGCCCGCGCAGGCCGCGCTGCTCGGAATAGGCGCGTGCGCCGCGTTTCTGTTCTATAACAAGCATCCGGCGAAGATGTTCATGGGAGATACCGGCTCGCTGGCACTCGGCGCGTTGCTCTCCGGAATCGCCATTCTTGAAGGTGAGATGCTGTTGCTCGTGCTGATCGGCGGCGTTTTCGTCGCCGAAGCGCTCTCCGTAATCGTACAAGTGACGTATTTCAAGGCAACCCGCGGTAAGCGCGTCTTCCGGATGTCACCGCTGCACCACCATTTCGAGCTAGGAGGCCTGCGGGAGACCGCCGTTACGGCACGCTTTTGGGCGGCTTCGGTGCTGTGCTCGTTGCTGGGTTGGGTCGTAGCGCGGTGAACGTGGGAAACTTCGATGCAACCGATACGGTGCTCGTTATCGGAATGGGGAAAAGCGGACTTGCAAGCGTAGCGGTGCTGCGTACTCGCGGCGTCACGGTGTACGCAACCGACGAAAAACCGCCGGCGGAAATCGCTGAAGCGATCTCCAGTGTCGAACGCGCGGGAGGGCGCTTCATCGCAGGCGCGGATCTCGATGCGTTGCTTGCCAAGCTGACGTTGGCCGTGCTTTCGCCCGGAGTTCCGTTGACTTCGCGCGTCGTGCGGCAGGTTCAGGCGCACAACGTTCCGGTCTTCGGTGAAATAGAAGTCGCGTATCGCCTGTGCAAGGCGCCGATCGTTGCGGTTACCGGAACGAAGGGAAAATCCACGACTACCGCGTTGATCGGACATCTGCTTCGCGCGTGCGGCAAGACCGTCTTCGTCGGGGGAAACATCGGCAATCCGCTCATTCGTGAAATCGGCGATGCGGGTTCGGGCGATTGGGTCGTGGCGGAAGTTTCATCGTTTCAACTCGAAACGATACGATCTTTCAAACCGCGTGCAGCGGTCCTGCTCAACATTGCACCAGATCATTTAGACCGGTATCATTCAATGGAAGAGTACGCGGAAGCAAAATATCGCATCTTTGCCAACCAATCGGCGGACGACTACTTCGTCGGCAATCTCGACGATGGGCGGATTGCGGCATTGCAGAGCGGCGGCAGCGAACATCGGATGCGATCGAAGCAATTGTGGTTTACGCAGCGCGACCGTCACGGAGCGGCCACGATGTACGTACACGATGGCAGCCTTACATACGCGCCGCCTTGGGGCGATCCGCGTCCGCGTACTCTCCTGCGCTCCGCAGATATTCCCTTACCCGGCGGACACAACGTTCTCAACGTGATGGCTGCGATGCTTGCAGCGCTTGCGGTTGGATGCGATCCCATTGACGTGTGCCGCGCGCTTGCGTCGTTCCGCCCAATGCCGCATCGCCTCGAATCGGTTGGCGAGATCGACGGCGTGCTGTACGTTGACGACTCGAAGGCGACGAATCCCGGTTCCGTCGTAGCGGCTTTGCGTTCGTTCAATCGTCCGGTGGTACTCATCGCCGGCGGCCGTTCGAAAGGCACCGATTTTACCGAACTCGGCGTTGCGATTCGTCAACGCGCAAAAGCCCTCGTCGTAATCGGTGAGGCGGCAACTGAAATCGCGCGCGTCTCCAACGGTGTTGCAGCGTGGCAGGAAGCATCGATGGCCGATGCAGTGCTTCGTGCGCGGCACCTAGCCGCGCCGGGCGACGTCGTCGTGCTCTCTCCCGGATGTGCCTCCTTCGATATGTTTGCTTCCGCCGAAGATCGCGGCGAACGGTTTGCCGCCGCGGTCGATGCGTTGCGGGAGCGAGCCGGTGCGTAACGCCGTACGATCCGACGCTCCGCGGTACGTTGCCGGCGAGGCTTCGGGTTTGCGTTCCTACGTCGGTGCCGCGCCCGACACGCCGCTTTTTGCCGCGGTCGCAGCGCTCGTCGGCATTGGCTTGGTCATGATCTATTCCGCTTCAGGAGCGACCGCGTATGCCGAACATCACGATACCGCCTACTACGCGAAACGAGAGTTCATTTGGCTCTTCGTTGGATTGATCTGCGCGTTCGGCGCATACCGGATGGACTACCGCGTGCTGAAAAAAGCGGCGCCGTACATTTTCGTCGCCTCGCTGTTTTCGCTAATTTTGGTGCTCGTTCCACATGTCGGCATTGTTGTTAACGGCGCTCGACGCTGGATCGGCGCGTCGTCGATCAGCTTTCAGCCGTCGGAGTTTGCGAAGCTCGCGCTCGTCATCTATCTTGCCGCAGTGCTCTCGCAACGCGGCGAGCAGATACTCTCGCTCGTAAAAGGCCTGGTCCCATTGTGCGTGCCGGTCGCCCTGATGGCGATCCTCGTTTTCGGAGAACCGGATATGGGCACCGCAAGCTTGCTCGTCATGGTGGCGTTTGCTCTATTCTTCTCCGCGGGCGCGCGAGTAACGCATCTTGTTGCGATCGTCGCCGCGACGCTGCCCGCCGTGCTCGTAATGGTCCTCGCGAGCCCCTACAAACGGGCGCGCATCTTTGCCTTCGTCGATCCATGGAAAGATCCGCAAAACACCGGCTTCCATATCGTGCAGTCCCTTTTCGCTCTTGGAAGCGGCGGACTTTTCGGCGTCGGGCTTGGGGCATCGCGCGCAAAGTTCTTCTATCTGCCGGAACAATATACTGATTTCATCTTCTCGGTTCTCGGCGAAGAACTGGGGCTCATTGGGGCATTCGTGGTGATTGCTCTCTTCGTTATCTTCGCATATCGCGCAGTTAAGATCGCAATTGCGGCCCCGGATCGCTTCGGATTCTTCCTCGTGATCGGATGCACCGCAACCATCGTCATTCAAGCCTTTATCAATATCGGCGTCGTCACATCGTCGTGGCCGGTTACCGGCGTGCCGTTACCATTCATCTCCTTCGGCGGGAGTTCGCTCATCGTCAGTCTCATAGCCGTCGCCTTGATCGTCAACGTCGGACGCTATCGGCGCATCACGCGCGATACGTGAACGCCGTCTTCACCGGCGGCGGAACGGGCGGACATCTCTATCCGGCGATCGCGGTTGCCGATGCATTGCGGGAAAGCAGCGATGCCGTCATAGACTTCGTTGGGGTGGCCGGCCGGTTGGAATCGACGATCGTTCCGAAGGCAGGCTATCGTCTGCATACCGTGCGCAGCGCGCCGCTCGACCGCAGCTTTTCCCTGAAGTCGCTCGGAACCGCGGCGATCAATGTTTGTGGAGTCGCACAAAGTATAGGCGCCCTTTGGCGACTGCGGCCTTCGATCGTTGTTGCAACCGGCGGATACGTCTGTTTTCCGGTCGTTCTTGCCGCGCGCATCCTTACGTCGATCCGGCGAATGGATTGTAGAATCGCGCTGTTGGAGCCCAACGCGAAACCCGGGCTCACGAATAGGCTTCTCGCGCCGCTCGTCGATGAAGTGTGGGGCGCGTTTGCGCATTCAAACGGACGCTTTTCCCGAAAATACGTGCATACCGGTATTCCCGTTCGCGCAGCGCTGCGGACGCTCGGAGCGCGCGCCGAAGCGTGTTCCCGGCTGGGACTATCGCCATCGCGGCGCACGCTCCTCGCGATGGGAGGCAGCCAGGGCGCGCGCTCGATCAACGATTCCGTCGCCTCCCTGCTTGCTAGCGGAGGTTTGCCGCCCGATTGGCAGGTCGTTCTCATCACCGGCGAGCGCGAATACGGTCGCGTCCGCGCGTTACTGGGCCGTGACGATCCGGCGGTTCGTCCGTATCTCGACGATCTCGGCGATGCCTATGCGGCCGCCGATTTGATACTGGCGCGTGCCGGCGCATCGACGATCGGCGAACTCATCGCGCTGCGCAAACCGTCGATCTTGGTCCCATACCCGCACGCGGCGGAGGATCATCAACGGCATAATGCCGCGATTTTGGACCAGGCCGGAGCGGCGATTATGGTGGACGATCGCGACCTCGTCGATGGAAAGCTCGGTGCGATACTGACCGATGCAACGTCGCCCGCAAGACTCCGCGCGCTCAGTTTCGCTGCCGCGCGCTTGGGCGACGTCGACCCGATTCCGACAATTCTCGCCCGGGTTCGCGCACTGACTGCGCGAATGACGGCGCCGTAATGGAGCGGCGCGACTGGCATTTTGTGGGCATCGGCGGAATCGGCATGAGCGCTCTCGCACGGCTCTTACACGCTCGCGGCCACGCCGTTTCCGGCTCCGACGTTTCGGTCTCACCGCTCGTCGACCGTCTCCGGGAAGAGGGCATCGCGGTAACGATCGGACACGACGCCGCAAACGTGCGCCTCGGCGCAACCGTCGTCGTGAGTTCCGCGATCGATCCGCGCAATTCCGAATACGTTGCGGCGCAGCGGACGGGCGCGACGCTGATGCATCGCGGAGAATTGCTCGCTGCATTGGTTCGCGAGCGTCGCGGTATCGCGGTGTGCGGGACGCATGGTAAAACCACTACGACGGCAATGGTGCATAGCGTTTTGCGACACGGTGGGGTCGACGCGACGCTGGCGCTCGGCGGCATCGACGGCGCGCTGAATACGAATTTCCAGGATGGTTCATCCGAGTGGTTCGTCACCGAAGCGGACGAATCCGACGGTTCGTTCTCCTTGCTCGAGCCGGAGATCGCGGTCGTTACGAACATCGAAAACGATCATTGCAAGACGGACGACGAATTGCCGCAGTTGGTCGATGCCTTTGGCGAATTTCTTGGGAAGTTACCGCCTCGCGGCGTGGCGGTCGTCGGCGCGGATGATCCGCTCGCCGCATCGCTCATCGAACGCCCGCGCGCGGCTGCAACCCATACCTTCGGTTTCGGAGCCCGGTCGAACGTTCGGGCGGAAAAGGTGCGTCGCGAAGGCCTTGCGACCGTCTTTAGCGTCATCGCGGACGGCGCCGTTTTGGGGAACGTCGAATTGCGCGTACCCGGATCGATGAACGTTGCAAATGCGCTCGCCGCGATCGCGGTAGCGCGGGCGCTCGACATCCCGTTTGCTTTCGTTGCGGCCGGACTACGCGCGTTTCGCGGCGTGCGGCGGCGATTCGACATACTCGCGCGGACCGAACGGCTCGTCGTTGTCGACGATTACGCCCATCATCCGACTGCCGTGCGCGCGACGATCGCCGCCGCCCGCCAATGCCATAACGGCCCGGTGATCGTTGCGTTTCAACCGCACCGGTATTCGCGCACGGCATATCTGTGTGGCGCCTTCGCGGAGGCGTTGCGCGACGCCGATGCCGTATATCTAACGCCGATCTATGCCGCTTCGGAAGCGGTGATTCCGGGCGTCAGCGAACGCTCCATCGGCGGACCGTTATCGAAATTGGGAACGCCCGTCGGCTACGTCGCCGACGTCGCGGAATTGGAACAACGAATCTACGATCGAGCCCCGCACGGTGCGCTCGTTCTGATGCTCGGTGCGGGCAATATTAGCGACGCTGCTGCGCGCTTAGCGCGTCTGGTAAACGGGGCGGCGGTTAGGGCATGAGTCTGACGACGCAGCAAGCGACTGCGTCGCTGCTCGGGAACGAGGACCGCGCGTTGTTGTCGGAGATGCTGCACGCATACGTTGCGTTCGACGAGCCGTTGGCTCCTTGCACGTCGTGGCGTGTCGGTGGACCGGCAGATGCCCTTGTCGTCGTGCACGGTGAGCCGGAACTTGCGGCGGTAATGCGCTTTTGTTTCAAGCGGCGTTTGCCGTGGTTCGTTCTCGGCAGCGGAAGCAACATTCTTGTCGGTGACGGAGGTATCCGCGGGCTCGTCATCCGTTTGGCCGGTTCGTTCGCCGAGATTGCCGTGAGCAGCGAACACGATGTCGTCGTTGTGGAAGCAGGCGCGTCGGCCGGCATGGCGGCGCTGACGGCAAAGGCAGCAAGCGCGGGAGCCATTGGAATCGGGTCTCTTGCCGGCATTCCCGGGACGGTCGGCGGATCGCTACGCATGAATGCTGGAACCGACCGCGAGATCGGCGACTTCGTCAAAAGTGTATGGGTGCAGTCGCCGCCCAAGCCCGAGCCGCACCCAATCGGTCTACAATATTATTATCGCCATACTTCGCTTGCCCGCGACGCCGTCGTTTCGCGCGTAACGTTGCGCTTCGAGCGCGGCGAGCCCACGAGCGTCCGTGCCGAAATGCAAGAACGGCTCGTACGCCGCAAATCGACGCAGCCGATCGCAATGCCGAACGCCGGCTCGTGTTTTCGCAACCCTGAAGGCGACAAAGCGGCGCGGCTGATCGAAGCGGCCGGCGCTAAGGGATGGAGGGCGGGGAACGCGGAAGTATCGGCGCTCCACGCAAACTTTATCAACAACCTCGGGGGCGCGCGTGCGCGCGACGTTTCTTCACTACTGGCCCGCGTGCGGCGCGCCGTCAACGAACGTTTCGGTGTGGAGTTGGAGTTGGAAGTTCATTTGGTCGGCGTTTTTATCGACGAATCCGCAACGATATGCTGAAACGGGACGCAAAAGTTGCCGTTGTAATGGGCGGCACGAGCGCGGAGCGGGAAGTCTCGATTCAAAGCGGCGCCGGCGTCATGCGCGCGCTCGCAACGCTCGGCTACAACGCGCGATCGCTTGATTATGACGCTGCGTTCGTCGATGCGATTCGTGAGATCGCACCGGACGTCGTATTTAACGCGCTTCACGGTCCCGGCGGTGAAGACGGCCAAATTCAAGCGCTGCTCGATTTCTTTGCTATCCCTTATACGGGTAGCGGCGTCGAAGCCAGCGCCATCGCGATGGACAAACATCTCACGAAGAAGCTGCTTGCTGCCGAAGGCCTTCCGACCGCGGCGTGGGATGTTTTCGACCTTTCCGGCGGAACGTTGCCGCTGCTTCCCGGTTCCCTCGATTTGCCGCTCGTCATCAAGCCGCGAACCGAAGGATCGTCGCAAGGGGTCTGCGTTGTCAAGACGCACGAACAGTGGACGAGCGCGATGATCGACGCGGCAAAGAATTACTCACAGATCATGGCCGAAGAACTTGTGCCGGGCCGCGAGTTTACATGCGGCGTTCTGGGTGAGGAAGCTTTGCCGGTGATCGAAATCGTTGCGAACAACGATGCGTTCTACACCTACGATGCGAAGTACGCGCCCGGCGGAAGCACGCATATCGTGCCCGCGAGAATCGATGAAGATCTTTCTGCACGTTTGCAGATGCTCGCACTCTCGGTGCATCGGCTTTTGGGCTTGCGCGATTATTCGCGTACCGATTTCATCGTGACGAAAGAAGGCCGTCCCCAGATTCTCGAAGTCAATACGCTGCCGGGGCTCACTCAAACGAGCCTTTTGCCGGATGCTTGCGCTGCTTGCGGCATTTCGTATGAAGCGTTGATCGACCGTTTAATAACGTACGCGCTCGGTCGCGCGGAAGTGCGCGACGTCGCATAGCGCTGCGTTCGGTTGCCGGACGTTTTAGTGAGCGCAGTGCCGTCAAAGTCGCAGGGAGGCGGCTCCGCTCGCGCCCGCAAAGTAAACTCTCTTCTTCCCGCGCCTTTCGGCCGGTTGTTCTTGGAGGTCGCTTGTCTACCACTGGTATCGTCGTTGACCGCGGACTCGAGGGCGTCGTCGTCGGGTCGACGGTGCTTAGTAACGTGGAAGGACAGATCGGCCGGCTGACTTATCGCGGATACGATATCGATGACTTGGCGCCGAACGCCACGTTTGAGGAAATCGTCAGCTTGCTGCTTTACGGCCATCTGCCGGTATCGCAAGAACTTGAGTCGCTCAAACGCGAACTCGCCGCGCGAGCCGCGCTTCCGCAGCCGCTCGTTTCTGCCATGCAGAGCTTTCCGAAAACGGCGTGGCCCATGGACGTCATGCGGACTATTCTAAGCGGTCTCGCGTTGTTTTCGCCGGTGAATGCCAAGGGCGAACATTGTTCGGACGTCCATACCGCAATCGAATTGATCGCGAAGATGACGACCATACTTGCTGCTTGGGATCGAATACGCCGAGGACTCGACCCGATCGAACCGCGCGCCGATCTTTCGCACGCCGCGAACTTCCTTTACATGCGAACCGGAAAAGTGCCCTCGGAGATCGAGGAAGATGCGATCGACACGTACTTCGTTCTGCTTGCCGACCATTCGTACAACGCGTCGACGTTTTCTGCGCGCGTCACCGCCTCCACCCGCGCCGACATCTACGCGGCCGTAACGTCCGCAATCGCCACGCTTACCGGCGATCTTCACGGCGGCGCGGCAAGCGCTTCGTATACGAATCTCGTCGCAATTCGCACGCCGGGAAATGCAGAGAGCTTCGTGCGCGGCGAACTTGCCAAGGGCGCGCGCATCATGGGTATGGGTCACCGTGAATACCGGGTGCGCGACCCGCGTGCAAAACATCTCGATGCTATTGCAAAGAAGCTTTCAGAGAATCGCGGCGACTCGCCGTGGTATGCGATTGCACGCGAACTCGAAATTGCGAGTCAGAAGATTCTGCAGGAAGCAAAACCCGATCGAAAGATTTATGCGAACGTCGATTTCTACACCGCTCCGGTACTTGCGGACCTGGGAATTCCAGGCGACGAGTTCACCTGTCTCTTCGCCTGTAGCCGGATTACCGGATGGAGCGCTCACATTTTGGAGCAGCTCCACGATAATCGCCTGATCCGCCCGCAGGCAACGTATGTCGGACCGCCGCCGGGACCATACGTGCCGATCGGGCAACGCAGCGGGGCGGCGGCTTCCGCCTAACGCCGGACGGGACGCGGCGAAGCGACAACCTTCGGACGCGGTAGCGGCGGCAAACGATATATCGGTTTTGGGAACGTATGCGGAGTCGGAAGCGCAGTATTGCGCGGTGCCGGCGTGTACGGAGCGCGCGTCCGAACGGGTCCCGGCGCACGGCGCAGCGGCGATATCGTCGGCACGGCAACGGGGACTCCCGGCGGCTGCGGCATCGGCTCTTCGAACGTGATGTAAACCGGATACGGCGAATAAAAGACTTGGCCGTTCTGGCTAACGTACATCGCGGTGATCGGACACTGCGCGATGGTGTTGCTCCACGACGTCTGTAACGTCGCCGAATACTCCGACGATCCGGGCGCTGCGTACATCGGATATCGATCCGGCGAGTTGCACGCGAATGCATACGCCGCTCCGCCGGGCGGCGCGAGCAGCTGTACGGGGACGTACTGACTCGGACCGAATACGCTTCCGCCAACGCTCAGCTGCAATGCGCCCGGATAGCCGTACGAGCTTTGAGCGGACGCATCGCTAGCCACGGGGGCGAGCGTTGTTGAAAATGACCAGCGTTCGCGCAGCGGCACGCCGCCGGTCGATACCGCGCTCAGCGCGACGGTGTGCGAGCCGACGGAAAACCCGTGACGCGGAATATAGGCGACCGACGTTCGGCCGTACGATGCAAGGCTTGTTACGTCAACGCCGTCAACCGCAAGACGAACCGTTTTGAACTGCACGTTGGCCGGTGCCTCGATCGTTGCGGCGATGGTGGGAAAGGCGCTATCGACATTCGAGCCGGCGGCGGGCTGAACCGCAATCGACGGTTTCGTATCCGGACCGGCGTTCGACGATAACGTCCCGGCACGCGGTAAAGCGATGCGCACGAGCCCGGCGCGCGCATCGTAATCGACTGTCGCGCCGAGCGACGTCGCAGCGAAGCGCAGGGGTACGAACGTGCGGCCGGAGACCACAAGCGATCCACGTTCGCCCGCAAGGAAGGTTAACCGGCGGAAGCCCTCCGACGCCGTAATCATTTTACTTTGCGGATCGTAGGAAACGCGCGCCCCCAGCGCTTCAAAAATTCGGCGCATCGGAACGAAAATTTCGTTGCGGATCTCGATCGCCGCCACGTCGAGCGAACGGTCGTTGAGCGCGATAGCGATCCCCGCAAGAAGTCCAAGCATGTGCTTATTGAACGTGGCTTTCGCCGGAATAATCGCGCTCGAGCGTAGCCGGCATGCGCGTTACGATTTCGTAGTTGATCGTATCTGCCCAAGCCGCCCAATCGTCGGCGGAGATGCATGATTCGCCGTCCTGGCCGATCAGCGTGACGCGCGATCCCGCCCTCGCCTCGGGGGCCTGCGTAAGGTCCACGACCGTCATGTTCATCGCTACTCGCCCGACGATCGCGCATCGAGAGCCGGCAATCGAAAATGCTCCACGGTTGGAGAGCGCGCGCGGAATTCCGTCTGCATACCCGAGCGGCACGATGCCAAGGTGCATCTCTCGCGGCGCATGGAACGTCGTTCCATAACCTACCGGAGCACCCGCCGCAATCGTTCTGCGGGCGACCAGCGTCGCTTCGTACCGGAGAGCCGGCACTAAGCTTAGGTGTTGGCCATCCATCGCTTGCCGGGTCTGCGGTGAGGGGAGCAGGCCGTAGAGCGCGATGCCGAAACGCGCCATGTCGAGCCGGGTCTGTGGCCAAAGCATCGCGGCGGCCGAAGCAGCGATGTGACGCAGCGGCCTAATACCAAGCGATGCCATGATGGGCTGCGCTTGCGCGCAGGCTGCCTCAAATCGCTCCAACTGCAGCATGGTAAACGGAGAGTCCATCTCTTCGGCGGATGCGAGATGAGAAAAAATTCCTTCAATGCCGATTTCGGGAAGTCGCGAAAGACGTTCGATAGCATGGGAAAGATCGGCCGGCTCAAGACCGAGCCGGTTAAGGCCCGTATTGAGCTTAAGGTTCACCTTTGCGCGAGCGTTGCGGCGGCGGGCTGCGACGGAAAAGTGCGCAGCGTAGCGGTCGGCGTCCCACAAGGCAACCTCGGCGCTTGCAGCAAGCGCGTCATCGAAGTGCTCGGGCGCGAGCGGACCGAGAATCATGACCGGCTTCGTTATGCCGGCATCGCGCAACGCAACGGCTTCCTCGATTGAAAAGACGCAGAGCTTTGCTGCAAACGGTTCTACCGCACGCGCGCATTGCGCCATTCCGTGACCGTAGGCATTTCCTTTAACCACGAACGCAGCCAGAGCAGGTGACATGAGATCGCGCAGCGCGCGCGCGTTCTGCTGCAAGGCCGCAAGCGAGATGCGCAGGCTCATCTTGCGGACTTCGCCGGCGTTGAGGCCGAGCCTCGAATCAGGTGCAGCCGCCGGTTCTTTAAGAGAGCTAACGCAAGCCTAAGCCAATCGGAAGAAAACGCGGTTACGATAGAAGCATGATGGACCAAAGACCGGTGGCAGAGGCTACGGACCTCGTAATTGTCACCGCCACGACGCTCCTCGGCGCAGTCCTTGGCGCCGGCGCAGCCTTCGTTTTATGGATCGCGCTTCGAGGCAATCATGCGGTATTCTCGAGCGCCGCGGTCGCGGCACTCGGAGCGGGTTTGGCGATCACCGGTTTCGCGCTCCCCCGCGCCGCAACGCGGCTTTTTCTTTCGGGGCTCGGCATAGCGCTCGTGGCCGGATTCTTTCTCGGCGCTCCGGCCTTCCGGCAGCTTACCCCGTAACTCCAATGCGCTGAGACCGCCGGAAGCGCTTGCACTCTCAGACGGAGTCTGCTAAGATTTCGCTGCTGGCACTCTACTGCTGTGAGTGCTAAGGCCCGAGGCTCGGGGAGAACAGAGCTTTTACGAATTTGCGTTTTGGAGGTCCTATAGTGAATCTGAAGCCTTTGGGCGATCGCGTGGTCGTCGAGCATGTCGAGCAGAACGACAAAACCAATAGCGGCATCTTTTTGCCCGACACGGCAAAAGAGAAGCCTCAAGAAGGCGTCGTTCGCGCTGTCGGTACCGGCCGCGTTCTCGACAACGGATCGTCGCTTGCGATGACCGTCAAAGTCGGCGATCGCATCATCTACTCGAAGTACTCCGGTTCGGAGATCAAACTTGACGGAGCCGAGTACCTCATCGTTTCCGAAAAAGACGTGCTCGCCGTTGTCGATAAAGTTCCGGCTGGCGTTTAAGGAGTTATAGAAAGTAATTATGGCTGCAAAGCAATTAGTATTTGACGAGAACGCACGCCGTGCGCTTGAGCGCGGTGCGAACATTCTGGCCGATGCCGTCAAAGTGACGCTTGGACCGAAGGGCCGCAACGTCGTTCTCGACAAAAAATTCGGTTCACCGACGATCACCAACGACGGTGTAACGATCGCCAAAGAGATCGAGCTGCCCGACGTGTTTGAAAACATGGGCGCGCAACTCGTTAAGGAAGTCGCTTCGAAGACGAACGACATCGCCGGCGACGGCACGACGACCGCAACGGTGCTGGCCCAAGCGATCATCCGCGAAGGTCTGCGCAACGTGACCGCGGGCAGCAACCCGCTGCTCATCAAGCGCGGCATCGAGAAAGCCGTCGAAGTTGCGGTTGCCGAGATGGAAAAGTTCGCCGTCAAAGTCGATACCAAAGAGAAGATCGCACAAGTTGCGTCGATCTCGGCAAACGACAAAGAGATCGGCGGATTGATCTCCGAAGCGATGGAAAAAGTCGGTAAAGACGGCGTCATCACGGTTGAAGAATCGCGCACGCTCAAGACCGAAGTGGAAACCAAAGACGGCATGCAGTTCGACAAGGGCTATATCTCGCCGTACATGTCCACCGACAGCGAGCGCATGGAATCGGTTCTCGACGATCCGTTCATTCTCGTAACGGAGCGCAAGATCTCGGCAATTGCCGACATCCTCCCGTTGCTTGAGAAGGTCGTTCAGGTTCAGAAGCCGCTGCTCATTATTGCAGAAGACGTCGAAGGTGAAGCGCTCGCGACGCTCGTCGTCAACAAACTGCGCGGAACGTTCACGTCGGTAGCCGTTAAGGCTCCCGGCTTCGGCGATCGCCGCAAAGAGATGCTCAAGGACATCGCCGCGCTTACCGGCGCGACCGTGATCTCCGAAGAGCTCGGCCTCAAGCTCGATAAGGTAACGCCGGATCAACTCGGCCGTGCCAAGCGCGTTACCGTTACCAAAGAAGAGACGACGATCGTCGACGGCGGCGGTAAGCAAGAAGCAATCAAGGGCCGCATCGATATGATCAAGCGCCAAGTCGAGGACACCGATTCCGACTTCGATCGCGAGAAACTCCAAGAGCGTCTAGCGAAGCTTTCGGGCGGCGTCGCGGTCATTCAAGTCGGCGCTGCGACCGAAACGGAACTCAAAGAGAAGAAGCATCGCATCGAAGACGCGCTCTCCGCAACGCGTGCCGCCGTTCAGGAAGGCATGATCCCCGGAGGCGGTTCGTCGCTCGTGCATGCCGTCAAAGCGATCGCCTCGTACGCCGAAACGATGCCGAAGACCAACGGTCATGCGGCAACGTGGGCCGATGAGAAGATCGGCATCGACATCATCCGCAAGGCACTCGAAGAGCCGCTTCGCCAAATCGCGTACAACGCGGGATTCGAAGGCTCTGTCGAAGTCAACAACGTCAAATCGAAGAGCGCCCCGCAAGGCTTCGACGCGATGACGGGTGAGATCGTCGACATGTTCCAAGCCGGAATCGTGGAACCGTTCAAAGTGACGCGTTCGGCGCTTCAAAACGCCGCGTCGATCGGAGCCCTCGTGCTCACGACCGAAACGCTGATCGCCGACAAGCCGGAACCGAAGAAAGACATGGCCGGCGGCGGTGGCGGCGGCATGGGCGGCGGCATGGGCGGCGGCTACGACATGATGTAGTGGATTGGCCCTTTGGGTCAAAACCGCCATATCGCTGAATGGGAAAGGCCCTCGTAGAGATACGGGGGCTTTTCTATCGCCTGTCTGGCGCCGCGCGCGCTCGGAACGTATTCTCGCACTGGTTCGCACGCAGGCAGCAGATATTTACGACCGCACGGCCTTCCGGGTGGTATCCGGCCGAACATTTAACCCGTATGTGTTTCCGGCGCCCTGGCCGATCCCGAAGAGTGTCTCCACAGGTTCGTAAACTCAAGGGGAACCACGGATGCAATATAGAGACGAGCGAACGCATGAAATTTCGACGCATCAGCGTGGCATTTCGAACGTCACTTGAAAATCTGGAAGTTGAAGACGGTCGCGTTGTGAAGATTGCCGAGTCCAAATGGGAGGATGCTTCCGATCTCTACGCCCATGCCGTTTTTGCGGCGGAAGCGCACGTCGAAGGCCGCACTGAACTGCGGGCGCCCGTTTCCTAGGGATTGTCCGTAGTCGTCCGTGTACGTTAGAGACGACACGAGATTGAATGCGCTGCTCGCTTTCCACGTCGATCCGGCGGTGTACGTGCGATCCGTCGAGGGGAAGGGCGGCGCGTTATGCGCGAACGTCATTCCGCCGTTGAATTGCAAGTGCGGACTTGCCGGAAACGTGCTCCAAAAGGACACGTCGCTCGAGAGCGTACCGCGGCCATAGTTGTAAACGCTTTCGCCGAGATCCGCCGAGCTTGAGACCGTGGACGGGCCGAATCGCACGGTCGCCGTATCGAAGTGGAGACCCGGGGTAACGCGAAAGTCTTGCGCGCCCGAATAATCGAAGGGATGCACGTCGTGGCCGAAATCGATCTGCTCGCGCAATTGTCCAAAACGGCCGATGGGATGTTGATTGCCGGTCAGATAGAGGTCGTCGCTGCGCGTCCCGTTGTACTGCGAGAACGAGAGCGACGAATATCCGAATCGTCCACTGCGGCTAATCGCGTACCTAAGTG
>JALYTY010000076.1 GCA_030854045.1 Vulcanimicrobiota bacterium
CGTTTTCCCGGAAGCAGATGCGGCACATGGCAAACTTGCGCAGATATCCGCGCGGCCGTCCGCACAATTTGCAACGGTTGTGGCCACGCACGCTGAATTTCGGCGTGCGATTCGCCTTTACGATCATGCTCGTTTTTGCCATGTTATGCGTTCCTCATTAATCCCGAGCCCGACGATGTGCCCTTCTGGAGCGGAAGTCCCATCGCGGAAAGGAACTCCGTAGCTTCTTCGTCCGACTTCGCGGTCGTAACGATCGTGATGTCCATACCGCGCGCTTTATCGACCTTGTCGAAATTGATCTCCGGGAAGACCAGTTGTTCGCGCAAGCCGAGGTTGTAGTTTCCGCGCCCATCGAACGATTTGCCGGGAAGACCGCGAAAATCGCGGATGCGGGGCAAGACGATGTTGAAAAGCTTGTCGAGGAAGACGTACATGCGCTCGCCGCGCAAGGTGACCTTCGCTCCGATGTTCATGCCTTCGCGCAGCTTAAAGGCCGCAATCGACTTTTTCGCCTTCGTAACGATCGGCTTCTGTCCCGTTATCGCGACAAGTTCCGCAATCGCAGCGTCGAGCGCCTTCGAGTTCGTTATCGCTTCACCGACCGACATATTGATAACAACCTTCTCCAGCTTGGGGATTTGGTTGACATTGCCGTACGTGAATTTGCCTTGAAGCTCTTTGCGAACGGAGCTTTCGTATTTTTCTCTCAATCGATTCGCCATCGTTACGTTCCCTTTGCCGAGTCGCGGGCCGGCTCACCGCATTTAACGCACACGCGATGCGATATGCCGTCCGCGGTGCGGCCGCGGCGCAAGCGCGTCGGCGTCTTGCACTTCTCGCAGACGTATTGCAGCGCAGCGACCGGAAGCGGCGCTTCCTTTTCAATGATGCCGCCGGTCTGCGCAGAGCTCATCGCTCCGCTTTGCGATCCTTGCTTCGTGTGACGTTTAACGACGTTGAGGCCTTCCACGGTTGCCTTGCCGGCGCGCGGAAAAATGGCTTTCACGACACCTTGCTTGCCTTTTTCTTTGCCGCGACGGATCGAGACCGTGTCGCCTTTAACGATTTGCGTCATTGTTACAGCACCTCCGGGGCAAGCGAAGCGATCTTCAAAAAGCCGCGGTCGCGCAATTCGCGCATGACCGGTCCAAACACGCGCGTGCCGCGCGGATCGAGATTGTCCTTATCGCCCTTGATGATGACGCACGCGTTGTCGTCGCAGCGGACGACGGAACCATCGGTGCGACGGATGGGCGCAGAGGTGCGCACGATAACGGCCTTCACGACCTGTCCCTTTTTAACGGCCGCGCCGGGGATGGCACTTTTCACGGTTCCAACGACGATATCACCGACGTGCGCGTAGTTATGGCGGCTTCCGCCGCTGATGTGCACGACTAATAATTCGCGAGCGCCCGAGTTATCGGCCACCTTGAGGCGCGTTTCTTGCTGAATCATGCGTTACTTCGCTCGCTCGACGATTGCAACTAAACGCCAGCGCTTGTCGCGCGAAAGCGGACGGCATTCCGCGATTCGGACGATATCGCCGATATTAGCCTCGTTACGTTCGTCGTGCGCCTTGAAACGCGTCGATTTGCGGACGATTTTGCCGTACGTCGGATGCGGAACGCGAGTTTCCGCCACGACGACGATCGTTTTCGCCATCTTATTCGATGCGACTCGGCCTTGCTTCACGCGCCGAATCGGCCGCTCCGCAACGTCGCTGCCCGGCTGGGCCGCAATCGTGCCGGCGGAGTCGGGCGTAGACGTTAGATTATGCTGCTCCATGCTGCTCCTGCGCGATCCGCTTCTCGGATATCACTGTTTGAATTTGCGCGTACGCGCGACGCATCTCTTTGATCTTGCTGAAATCCGTGAGGTGGCCCGTCCGCAGAGCAAAGCGCAGATTGAAGAGCTCGGACTTGGTGTCACGCGCCCTCTGCTGCAACTCCGCGACCGAAAGCCCACGCAACTCGTTAAACTCGAGCCTCTTCATGCCGTCGCCTCCTCGCGCGAAATAACCCTAGTTCCGATCGGCAGCTTTGCTGCCGCGAGACGCAGCGCTTCTTTCGCTACCTCCGAGGTAACGCCGGAAAGTTCAAAGAGCACGCGCCCGGGACGCACGACGGCAACCCAAAACTCAGGATTGCCCTTTCCCGCGCCCATGCGAACTTCAGCCGGCTTCTTCGTGACCGGCTTGTCGGGAAAGACTTTGATCCACACTTTTCCGCCACGCTTAATGTGACGCGTCATTGCAATACGCGCAGCCTCGATTTGGCGGTTCGTCATCCAGCACGGCTCCATCGCCTGGAGACCGTACTCACCAAACGTGAGGGTGCTACCGCGAAGCGCGCGTCCGGTCATCCGGCCCCGCTGCTGTTTGCGCCACTTGACTCGCTTCGGCGTCAACATTTATTGCGCGCCTCCATCCGGTGCTGCCGACGGTTCCGCAGCGGGGGCGTTCGCCGTTCCAGCGGACGCCGAAACGTTGTCGACCGGAATCGGTTCAGCGAGCGGTGCCGCAGTTGCCGCTCCGGCATCGGTCTGCGGGCGCGGAGGTCCCGCGGTGCCGCCGCGTCCCCGGCCTCCACGGCCGCCGCGGTTGCGCTGGTCGCGGAATGCGCCACCCGGCGCACCCTGCCGCTCGTTACGATCGACGGTATTCGTGCCGCGCGGCTGGTCGGGCAAGACTTCGCCGCGGTAGATCCAGACTTTTACGCCGATTCGTCCGAACGTCGTGAACGCTTCGACGTGCGCATAATCGATGTCGGCACGCAGCGTGTGCAACGGCACTTTACCATCCGCGTTGCGTTCCGTGCGCGCAATCTCGGCGCCGCCGAGACGACCCGAAACTTGCACCTTTACGCCGCGCGCGCCGGCTTTCATCGTGCGCATGATGGACTGCTTCATCGCCCGGCGAAACGCAATACGTTTTTCGAGCTGGTCGACGATATTCTGGCCGACGAGACGAGCGTCCAACTCCGGATGTTTGATTTCCATTACGTTGACTTGCACGTTTTTGCCGGTAAGTTTTTCGAGATTCTTGCGAATCTCTTCGATGCCGACGCCGCGCTTGCCGATAATTATGCCCGGCTTTGCGGTGTTGACGATCACGCGCGCTTGATTGGCGCGCCGCTCGATTTCAATCTTACTGATCGCGGCCGAACGCATCCATTTATTGAAGAACTTGCGAATCGCAACGTCTTCATGCAGCCAATCGATGTAATGTTTTTTCTCGAACCATCGGCTGTCCCACGTGCGCGTGATCCCAAGCCGAAGGCCGACCGGGTGAATTTTCTGTCCCATGTTTTTCCTAAGCTCCCGCCGCCGCGGCGCGTTTGGTGCGTTTCGTCGTGGAAGCCGATACCGGCGCGGCGGTGCGGCGCGTCGAGCGCTTGACCGAGACCGAGGCGCCCGGCCGGGCTTTGCGTTTCTTCACAGGAGCCTGTTCGCTGACGATGACCGTCACATGCGAAAGGCGCTTGCGTTTGAAGTACGCGCGACCTTGCGCGCGCGGATCCAGGCGCTTCGTGAAACGGCCGCCCGGGCCGCCGTCCACCGTGATGCGTGCGATGTACAACTCGTCGGTATTCATGTCGTGGTTGTTACCGGCGTTTGCGACGGCACTGCGAACGAGTTTTTCGATCGGTTCGGAGGCATACACGCCGGCGAACTGCAGCATGACCAGAGCTTCGCTTACCCGTTTACCGCGAATTGCATCGGCAACGCGACGCAATTTGCGCGGTCCCGTGCGCACGAATTTGAGGTGGGCTACGGCTTGCTGAACGTTCTGTATTCCGACGGTCATTTGACGCCGGCCTTGTCGCCGCCATGGCCGCGGAAATTTCGAGTCGGCGCAAACTCGCCGAGCTTATGGCCGACCATGTTCTCCGTCAGATATACGGGAACGTGCGCGCGGCCGTTATGAACGCCGATCGTGTGTCCGACCATCGAAGGAACGATAACCGACGCGCGGCTCCAGGTCTTAATAACGCGCTTCTCGCGCGTCTCGTTCATCTTCTCGACCTTTTTGAGCAGATGATCCGCGACAAACGGACCCTTTTTAAGACTGCGACCCATTATTTGGAACCTCGCTTACGGACGATCATTTTAGCCGTGCGCTTGTTTCGGCGCGTCTTTTTCCCCATCGTCATTTGGCCCCAGGGGGTTGTCGGCGGACGCCCCGATGTCGAGCGCGCCTCACCGCCGCCATGCGGATGATCCACGGGATTCATTGCGATGCCGCGAACCGACGGGCGTTTACCGAGATGGCGCGACCGGCCGGCCTTACCGATCACTTGATTCTCGTGCTCGATGTTGCCCAATTGTCCGATCGTTGCGCGGCAGGTGATCAGAACGCGCCGAACTTCACCCGACGGCATGCGGACCTGCGAATATTCGGTCTCTTTCGCCATCAGCTGCGCGGAGACGCCGGCGGAACGAACGAGCTTGCCGCCCGCACCGGGACGCAGCTCGATATTGTGAATGACGGTACCGACCGGAATGTTTCTAATCGGCAGACAGTTCCCCGGCTTGATATCGGCAGCCGCGCCGGATTCGACGGTATCGCCGACCTTGAGGCCGAGCGGCGCGAGAATGTACCGCTTCTCGCCGTCTTTATAGTGGAGCAGTGCGATGCGTGCGGAGCGATTGGGGTCGTATTCGATCGTCGCGACCTTCGCCGGAATAGCATCCTTGCCGCGCTTGAAGTCGATAATCCGGTATTGCCGCCGCGTACCGCCGCCTTTGTGGCGAACGGTAATATGGCCGTTATTGTTACGCCCCGAATGCTTCTTGCGAACTTCCATCAGGGACTTTTCCGGTTCGGTCTTGGAGATATCGGAAAAATCCATCGTCGTAATAAAACGGCGCCCAGGACTCGTCGGCCGATATTTCTTAACAGGCATTACGTACAATCTCCGAGACGGTGTTATGCATGCGGATCTCGTGCCGCGTGCAGAACGCATCCAAGCGCGAGGCGCGAGGAGCGAAGCGTGTTTTACCACGTGAGCGAGGAGCAACGACGCGATTGGATGTGTTATGCATGCGGATCATTGTTCGAAGTAGTTGACGCCGCCTAGTTCGATCTTCTGCCCCGGCTTAATCGTGACCACGGCTTTTTTGAAGTCGCTCTGTTTGCCGCTGGATTTTACGCCTTTGCGGGCCACGGTGCGCTTCTTTCCTCGAACGTTGACGGTATTGATTTTTAGGACGTTTACGCTAAAGATCGCCTCGATCGCATGGCGGATCTGCGTCTTGCTCGCCTGAGGATGGACGACGAACGTGTATTGCGACCCTAGCGCCGCCGCCATCGATTTTTCGGTGATGCGAGGAGAGATGATGACATCGCGTGCGTCCATTTATGTGCCGCTCCCGTTACCGAGCGCCTGAATCGTTTCATAGGCGCCGGTCGTAAAGATAATGCGATGGAAGCGCAGGACGTCTTTGACATCGAGCGCGTTCGTATTCGTAATATCGATTTTTTTCAGATTGGCCGCGACCCGAAGCATCGCTTCACCGTGCGCTTCGTCGTGTGCGAGCACGACTAACGTCGTCGGTCCATCTTTTGCGGCTTTGACGCTGCCGAACATCAGCTTCGCGAAATCTTTCGTCTTCGTTACGTTGAAATCGCCGGCATCAAACACGGTTACCGCACCGCTGCGGAAACGGTCCGCAAGCGCGGCGATGAACGCAAGCTTGCGTTCTTTCTTATTGAGATCGGAGACGTAGGAACGCGGCTGAGGTCCCCAGACGACGCCGCCGTGACGCCATTGCGGCGAACGATTCGAACCTTGACGCGCGCGCCCCGTGCCTTTTTGTTTCCAGGGCTTGCGGCCGCCGCCGGCTACCTCATCGCGCTTTTTCGTCGAAGCCGTTCCCGCGCGCGGATTCGCCATCTCGCGATAGACGGCGCGAAATATTGTATGCGCCTTTGCGCTGTAATCCTTGGTGAAGATCTCCGGCGTCTGCACGTCGCGGACGACTTTCCCCGATGCGTCGATAACATTCGGCATGGCTAGGCTCCCGCAGCCTTCTTGGTTTTCACGCTCAAACGAACGATGACCAAAGCATTTTTGGGCCCGGGAACGGGACCGCGAAGCAGCAGCAGGTTACGCTCGGAGTCCGCCCGCACGACTTCCAAATTCTGATGTGTCATGCGCTCGACGCCGTAATGGCCCGGACGGCGGCTTCCCTTAACGGTACGTCCCGCGTTTGTGTCGCCATTCGAACCCGGCTGGCGATGAATCATCGAGCCATGGCTGGCACCGCCGCCCGAGAAATTATGACGTTTAATGCCGCCGGCGAAGCCGTGTCCTTTGGTCGTGCCGGCGACATCGACGCGATCGCCTGGTTCAAACCCCGAAACGGTTATCGTCGAGCCGGCTTCAACGCCGTCGATGCCGTCGCGAAATTCGCGAACGTACCGCACCGGTTGGACGCCGTTCTTTTTGAAGTGTCCGGCAAGAGCACGCGTGACGTGGCGTTTTTTTGCCGCCCCGAATCCGAGCGCAACGGCTTCATAGCCATGCGACTCTTTCGTGCGGCGTTCCACGACCGTGCAGGGACCGGCTTCGATCACCGTAACAGGCACGTAACGGCCGTCATCGGTAAACACGCTCGTCATCCCAACCTTGCGGCCAAGGATATTTTTCATCGAAATCCTCGTCCTGGTACATTGCGCTTGGCGCAACATTCTCGCATTCGGCCGAGCCGCGCTGCGAAGCAACTTTTCAGTACACGGGCCCAAGCGTACTGATATATTTTCTTCACCGGCACGCGTAAAAACGCGCGGCCGGCGTGGACCACAACCTCGGCATAGTATCAAGGCGGCTTCGGTGCGTCAAGGCCTCGGCGCACAAAAGGCCGGGGACGTAGTCTTCTCGACTCGATCCCGAGCGGCGTTTGAAAGGATGGCCTTGCCGGTTATCTTTATCGGCTTGGCTGGATGCAGCCGGACTATGGACCTGCACCGGGAGCTCCGAATCGTGCAGACTCAAGACTTCACAAGCCTGAATCCGGCCTACGTGAGCGGCGTCGGCGGCCAGGAACTTGCGGCGCTTCTCTATTCTTATTTAGTGAAAATCGACGATCGCGGTCGCCTTGTTCCGGACGCCGCAAGAGAAGTTCCGACGCAAAGAAACGGCGGGATCAGCCGAGACGGTCTCACGCTTACGTATCGCCTGCGATCCGGCATCCACTTTTCAGACGGCAGGCCGCTGACCGCAGCGGACGTCGTCTATACGATCGGCCGAGTCGCCGACACGGCGACCGACATCCCGTCGCGCATCGGATTCGACGACGTTACGAACGTGCGCGCGCTCGACCCCCTAACGGTGCGCGTCCGCCTCGCCCGGCCGTTCGCGCCGATCATCCTGTATTTGTGCGGACCGGGGAATGCGGTCGCCATCGTCCCGCGCGATGGTTTTGGAAGCGCGCCGATCGGCTCCGGACCGTATGTCGTCGAGCGATGGGACCGCGACGACCGGCTCGAGTTGCGCGCTAATGCCCGGTATTTCGGCGGCCGTCCGAACATCGACCGCATCCTTATCCGTTTTATGGGTTCTTCGACGACGGCGATGCAGACGCTCGTCTCGCGCGAGGCCGACGCCTACGTGAATGCGGACGATTCTCAATACGAAGCTTTGCGTGCCTTACGCAACGTACGGGTCGACGACGTTCCGATCGATGGAACCGGTGCGCTGATCTTCAACACGCAAGACGCCACGTTCCGCGACGTACGCGTGCGCCGTGCATTCGCGATGGCGCTAAACCCGGCAAGCATTGTAGAGAAAACGCTCGGCGGAGCCGGTCGCGCCGCGGCGCCGGGACGAGGCCTGTTTTTATGGGCGTACGATCCTTCAGCCTACGCGATGCCTTCTTACGATCCGCGCGCCGCAGCAACGCTTCTGTCGGGAGCCGGCTATGCCGCGGTCCCGGATGGAACGCGCGCAAAGGATGGACGTCCGCTAACTGCCGATTTGATCGTGCGAAGCGATAAGCCGAGCAACGCGGAGATGGCGACCCAAATTCAGGCGGCAGCGCGCCTCGTCGGATTTACCGTTTCAATCCGTCGTCTGGCCGTATCGACGCTCGTAGCGCCGAACGGGCCGCTCTACGGCGGCTCCTACCAAGTCGCGCTCTTTCCTTTCATCGCCGGATTCGATCCCGACGTTACCGATCAATTCGCTTGCAATCGCGTTCCGCCCAATGGATTCAATAAACCGCGGTATTGTAACCGGCGCCTGGACTCACTGCTCGCGCGCGCTGCTTCGACATACGACCGGCGCACGCGAACGCGTTTGTACCGAAATATCGAAACCATCCTGGCCCGCGAACTGCCGCTCGACGCGCTCTACCAAGCGATGTCGATCAATGCGTTTCCGAAGTCGCTCACCGGCCAGACGACCGCCGTCAACTCGCCGTTTTGGAACGTGCGCGCATGGAAGTGGTGACAAGCAACGTGCTTGCTACGTGAATGCAGGGATGCCGGTAATCTGCTGCCCGATTATGAGGGCGTGCATCTCACTCGTGCCCTCGTACGTGAGCACCGATTCCAGATTGTTCATGTGACGAATGACCGGATACTCGAGGGTGACTCCGTTTGCCCCTAATATCGTGCGCGATTCGCGAGCGATTGCGAGCGCTTCGCGCACATTGTTGAGTTTGCCGAAGCTCACGAGCGATGAATGGAGACTACCGACGTCTTTTTTGCGCCCAAGGTGCAACGCGAGCAGCATGCCCTTGTTCAATTCGAGCAGCATGTTTACGAGTTTTTGCTGCGTGATTTGAAACGCGGCGATCGGACGATCGAACTGTACGCGCGTTTTTGCATACGCAAGCGCGGTTTCATAGCAGGTCCGTGCGGCGCCCATCGACCCCCACACGATGCCGTAGCGCGCTTCGTTCAAACACGACAGCGGTCCGCCCAAGCCGCGAGCGAGCGGCAATTGGGCCTCGGACGGCAGGCGCACGTCTTGCAAAACGAGTTCGCTTGTAATCGAGGCGCGCAGTGAAATCTTCTTGTGAATATCGCTTGCGGTGAAGCCGCGCGTTCCCGCCTCGACCAGGAAACCGCGAATGCCGTCTGCGGTATTTGCCCAAACGATCGCAATATCGGCGATGGACCCGTTGGTGATCCACATTTTCGTGCCGTTTAAGACCCAATCGTTGCCATCACGCTTTGCAGACGTACGCATTCCGGCAGGATTGCTGCCGAAGTCCGGTTCGGTCAGTCCAAAACAGCCGATCGCTTCTCCTCGCGCCATCTGCGGAAGCCACGACTGCTTTTGCTCCTCCGAACCCCAGCGATGGATCGCGTACATTGCAAGCGAACCTTGAACCGACGCAAAGCTGCGTACGCCCGCATCTCCGGCTTCGAGTTCAAGACAGGCGAGCCCATAGGCAACTGCGCTCGCGCCGGGACAATCGTAGCCTTGCAAGTGCATGCCGAGCAAGCCTAATCGACCGAGTTCCCGTCCGAGCTCCTTCGGGAGAACGCCGTCTTCGAACCAGTCGGCGACGTACGGCTCGATGCGCTTTCGAACGAAGTCCCGGACGGTATCGCGAACGAGCCGTTCTTCACCCGAGAGAAGCCCGTCGATCCCGAGAAAATCCCCGGGATCGGGCGGTGCGATGATTTTGGATTCCAGCGCCGTCATCTATTTACCGAACTCATATCGGCGTAGCGCGAGCCGGCAGCAGCGTTTACCGGGAAGACCGCGTCGATCTCTTCCATCTCGTCCTTGCCGAGCGCAACATCGACGCTCCCGGCATTTTGCTCCAGGTATTCGACGCGTTTTGTACCGGGAATCGGAATAACGTCGTGACCCATGTGAAGCAGCCATGCAAGCGCGAGTTGCGACGGCGTGCAGCCCTTCTGCTTGGCCAGTCGCTCGACGTGCTTGACTAGCTGAAGATTTTTCTTGAAGTTCTCACCCTGGAATCGCGGCGCGTGCTTGCGAAAGTCATCATCCTGGAAATCATCAGGCGACGCGATCGCACCGGTTAAAAAACCGCGCCCAAGGGGTGAATATGCGACCAGCGCGATGCCCGCTTTACGCGCTGCCGCAAGCTGCCCGTTTTCTTCGAGATCTCGCGACCACAGTGACCACTCGTTTTCGAGCGCAGCAATCGGATGCACGGAAGCCGCGCGACCGATATTTTCGGCGCTGGCTTCGGAGAGACCGAGATAACGAACCTTACCCGACTGCACGAGTTCGGACATCGCTCCTACGGTTTCTTCGATCGGGGTCGAAGTATCGACGCGATGTTGATAATAGAGATCGATATGGGTAACGCGAAGCCGTTTGAGCGATGCGTCGCAGGCCGACTTCACGTATTCCGGCCGCCCGTTGATCGATCGTTTCGCGGGATCGTTTGCATCCCGCACGATCGCAAACTTCGTCGCCAAGAAAACGTCGTCGCGGCGGCTAGCGATCGCTTTCCCGACCAGTTCTTCATTGCGGCCGTTGCCGTACATGTCTGCGGTGTCCAGAAACGTGATTCCAATGTCGAGCGCGCGATGAATCGTGCGGATCGATTGCGCGTCGTCGGCCGCTCCGTAGAACTCCGACATTCCCATGCATCCAAGACCAAGAGCCGATACTTTTGGTCCGTGCGTTCCTAAACTGCGCTGCTGCATATTTTGCGTTACCGTTTCAACACGCGGTTTAACTTATCGAAGAGCGCTTCGGTCGAACGCTCGAATGAGTCTTCCAAACGGCGCCACAGGAGCCGCCCGTCGGTGTCCGAGAGCGTTCCTTCGATGCGATATTCCACCGTGGTCGTTTTGCCCGCCGCTGCGAGATAGAAGCCGTGCGTGCCGTCCACTCCATCGTTGAGAATGCGCCACACGATTCGTTCCTCAGGCGCAACTTCGCAGAGCATCCCATGGATGCCCATGTGCCATTCCTCGGTACGATCGGGCGTCAACGGCCCAGGCGAGCGCATGAACGGCTGCGAGGCGAACGGCCAAATTTGATCGCCGGAAGTCCCCATCTCTTCGAGCAGATGAAAGATGCGGCGTTTCGTCCCGTGGAACGTGCGCGATCGCGATTCTCGAAGTGCAATTGGCATGCCCGCTCGTTCGCGGAGCCGCCGCTCAGGTCATTGTCGCCCGATACGCTATGGGCGGTGCACGGCTTCCAGCTTGTTGCGAGAGAACGGGCGTAATCGATGTGCCGGTATCCGATCCGGGTAGCCTCGCCAAGCGCTGCGTACACCTCTGCGCAATCGTATACTAGTGGGCGCAATTACTAAGAAAAAAAGCCCGCAATTTTTCGTTACGGACTTCCAAAAACAATTCGCACCTGCGGCCCGCGCTGCAGCGCGAAGGCCTGGATACGCCGGCTCAGCGCGAATCAGTTACGCTTTAAGTTCGATATCGACACCAGCCGGCAGATCGAGATGCATCAGCGCGTCCATCGTTTTCGGGGATGCTTGCAGGATGTCGATTAGGCGCTTGTGCGTGCGCATTTCAAAATGTTCGCGCGACTTCTTGTCGTTGTTCGTCGACCGCTGCACGCAAAACCGATTGATCTCGGTGGGCAACGGCACGGGGCCGCTCACAAACGCACCCGTACGCTTGGCTGTCTCGACGATACGCTCGGCCGATTGATCCAAAACCTTATGGTCGAACGCTTTCAACCGAATGCGAATCTTCTGCTTAGACATTACTTCCTATACTTCTGTTATCAAAGAACGATTACCAACGATTCGCACGCCCGCGAACACCAGCCGCCAGTCTACCACGCCCCACCTCAAGTGTCCATCCGCACAACGCCCACAAACCGAAACCCCCGCCCGCGCCCGCAAAGCGAAATCCTCGCCCGACGCCCGCAAAGCGGAACCTTCGCGCGACGCCCGCGAA
The DNA here is from genome assembly GCA_030854045.1 of Vulcanimicrobiota bacterium. Lineage (GTDB taxonomy): Bacteria > Vulcanimicrobiota > Vulcanimicrobiia > Vulcanimicrobiales > Vulcanimicrobiaceae > JALYTY01. The sequence continues at coordinate 11,867 of JALYTY010000076.1, forward strand.
GCGGAACCCCGGATTAACGATTTTTCGTTCAGAGCGAGGCGAGGCGGGGTGAAGTGGACTATGGTCCACGATCCCCGCCTCAACGAAGCCTCTGGACGAAAAGGCGTTAATCCGCGACGCCGGTGACGACGCCGGCGCCAACCGTCCGCCCACCCTCGCGGATCGCAAAACGAAGACCCTCTTCGCAGGCGATTGGCATGATCAGTTCGACCGTCATCGTGACGTTGTCGCCCGGCATCACCATTTCGACGCCTTCGGGCAACTGAACCATTCCCGTTACGTCCGTCGTGCGGAAATAAAATTGGGGCCGATAGTTGCCGAAAAATGGCGTGTGGCGGCCGCCTTCCTCTTTTGAAAGCACGTACACTTCGGCTTTGAACTTCTTGTGTGGTTTGATCGAACCGGGCTTCGCGAGGACCTGCCCGCGCTCGATGTCGTTGCGATCGATTCCGCGAAGGAGCACGCCGATGTTGTCGCCCGCAATGCCCATATCGAGCAATTTACGAAACATTTCGATGCCCGTTACGACGGATTTGCGCGACGCATCCTGCAAACCGACGATTTCGATCTCTTCGCCGACTTTGACTTGTCCGCGCTCCACACGGCCGGTTCCAACCGTTCCGCGGCCCGTGATCGTGAACACGTCTTCAATCGGCATGAGGAACGGCTTGTCGATCTGGCGCTCGGGATCCGGGATGAAGGAATCGACCGTGTCCATCAGCTTGAAAATCGGCTCCGCGTCCGGGTCGCCCTTTTTACCCGACGATTGCAGCGCTTTGAGCGCCGATCCGCGGATGATCGGCGTGTCGTCGCCGGGAAACTCGTATTTCGTGAGAAGTTCGCGCACTTCCATTTCGACGAGTTCGAGCAACTCTTCGTCATCGACGAGATCGACTTTGTTCAAGAACACCACGATACGCGGAACCCCGACCTGCTTCATCAGCAGGATGTGCTCGCGCGTCTGCGGCATCGGGCCGTCGGTTGCGGCAACGACGAGAATTGCGCCGTCCATCTGCGCCGCACCGGTAATCATGTTCTTGATGTAATCGGCGTGCCCCGGGCAATCGACGTGCGCGTAATGGCGCTTGGTGGTTTCGTACTCCTGGTGCGAAATCGCAATCGTAATCCCGCGCTCTCTTTCTTCAGGCGCGTTGTCGATTTCGTCAACGCCGCGTGCGGCAGCGAGGCCTTCCGTCGAGAGACAGTGCGTGATCGCAGCCGTCAGGGTCGTCTTACCGTGATCGACGTGTCCCGTCGTACCGATATTGACGTGGGGCTTGTTGCGTTCGAACTTTGCCTTTGCCATTTTCTTTTCTTGTTGCTTCCTCTTTGCCCGTCGATTGATTCGACGGCTAGCTAAGTTGTTTTCCGGATCTCGTGGGTTCGCGTTCCGCGAACCCTTCGCGTTCGGCCCTGGGCCGAGCCGCGTGCTGCGAACGCCGCCGAGTCGATTGATTTATGCGGGGGTTGCTTTCTTACCGGCTGACTTTGCGACGATGTCTTCTTCAACCGACTTCGGCGCCTTCTCGTAGTGAGAGAACTCCATCGTGTACGTCGCACGGCCCTGCGTTGCCGAACGCATGTCCGTCGCGTACCCGAACATCTCCGAAAGCGGAACGTTCGCAAGAATCACTTGCGCTCCGCCCGGCGCTTCTTCCGTCGATTGAATCATACCCCGACGGCGGTTGAGATCACCCGTAATTGCGCCCATGTAATCTTTGGGCGTGGTCACTTCGACTTTCATGATCGGCTCTAGCAGAATGGGACCGGCCGAACGATTCGCTTCTTTCCAACCCATCGACGCAGCGATCTTAAACGCCATCTCCGATGAGTCGACGTCGTGGTACGAGCCGTCGAAAGCAACGACTTTGAAGTCGAGAACCGGGAATCCGGCGAGCACTCCGCTTGTTGCCGACTCCTCGATTCCTTGCTGAACCGCTTTTGAATATTCTTTGGGAACCGCGCCGCCGACGATCTTCCACTCGAATTGAAATCCGCTTCCCGGTTCGAGCGGTTCCACGCGTAGCCAAACGTCGCCGTACTGACCTTTGCCGCCCGATTGGCGGACGAATTTGCCTTGCTTTTCAACGGTTTTCGTAATTGCTTCTTTGTACGCGACCTGCGGTTTGCCGACATTCGCTTCTACCTTGAACTCGCGGCGGAGACGATCCACGATGATCTCGAGATGCAACTCACCCATTCCGCCGATGATCGTCTGCTGGGTCTCTTCATCGGTGCGCATGCGAAACGTCGGATCTTCCTGCGCGAGACGCGCCAGGCCCTTACCGAGCTGATCTTGATCGGCTTTGGAGCGCGGCTCGATCGCCTGAAAGATCACCGGTTCGGGGAACGTGATGCTCTCCAGAATGATCGGGTTCTTTTCGTCGCACAGGGTATCGCCGGTACGCGTGTCGGTGAGGCCGACGGCGGCTGCGATGTCGCCCGCGCCGATGGAGTCGATGTCTTCGCGATGGTTGGCATGCATTCGCAGAATGCGCCCGATGCGCTCCTTTTTGCCTGAACGCGCATTGTACACGTACGAGCCTTTGTTGAGCACGCCGGAATAAACCCGGAAATATGTCAGGTTGCCATACGGATCCGTGGCGATCTTAAACGCTAGCGCGCTGAAGGGCTCTTGGTCGTCGGCGCTGCGTGTGATCTCCGCATCGGATTTGGGGTCGATTCCGGTGATCGTCTTGGCTTCCACGGGCGAGGGCAGATAATCGACGATCGCATCGAGCAGCGGCTGCACGCCCTTGTTCTTGAAGGCGGAACCGCAGAGCATCGGCAGCACGGTTCCCGCGATCGTGGCTTTGCGCAGCGCCGCCTTCATCCGGTCTACCGGCATCTCTTCGCCCGAGAAGAAAATCTCGAGCAGCTCGTCGTCCTGCTCGGCGATAGCTTCGATCAATTCGTGGCGCCATTTCAGCGCCAACTCGCGGACAGCGCCGTCTTCGACTTCTTGGAGTTCCATCGTGGAGCCAAGGTCGTCGGTATAAACGGTTTTCTTCATCGTGAAAAGATCGATGATGCCTTTGAAGTGGTCTTCGGCGCCGATCGGAACCTGGATAGGAACGGCCTTAGCTCCGAGGCGCTCGCGGACCTTATCGACGACGTTGAAGAAGTCGGCTCCCATGCGGTCCATCTTGTTGACGAAAATGATCCGCGGAACTTTGTACTTATTCGCCTGACGCCAAACGGTCTCCGACTGCGGCTGCACGGCCGCGACGGAGTCGAAAAGCGCAACCAGTCCGTCGAGCACGCGAAGCGACCGCTCGACTTCAACGGTGAAGTCCACGTGCCCAGGCGTATCGATAATATTGATACGGTGATCGCGCCAGGTTGCCGCCGTTGCGGCAGAGGTGATCGTGATGCCGCGCTCTTGCTCCTGAACCATCCAGTCCATCGTCGCCGCACCGTCGTGCACTTCGCCGATCTTATGGACGCGACCGGTATAGAACAGAATGCGCTCGGTACATGTGGTTTTCCCCGCATCTATGTGCGCGGCGATGCCAATGTTACGCGTATTCCCCAGATCGAATTCTCTTGCCATTTTTTACCAGCGGTAGTGAGCGAACGCCTTATTGGCCTCCGCCATTTTATGCGTGTCTTCGCGCTTCTTAATCGCAGCGCCGGTGTTGTTGGATGCATCCATCAGTTCGCCGGCCAACTTCTCCTCGAACGAGCGGCCGCCGCGCGAGCGAGCGTAGCCGATCAGCCAACGCATGCCCATGGCTTGACGACGATCCGGCCGTACTTCCATCGGCACTTGATACGTCGCGCCGCCGACGCGCCGCGGGCGGACCTCCACGAGCGGCATTGCATTCGAAAGAGCCTGCTGAAAAATCTCGTACGGATCGCGGCCGGTCTTGGCAGCAATGATGTCCAGCGCGCCGTACGTCACTTGTTCGGCTGTCGATTTCTTGCCGGCAAGCATCACCTTATTGATAAAGCGCGAGAGAATCTTCGAATTATAGCGCGGATCCGGCAAAATCTGTCGTTTCGGCGCGGGGCCTTTACGTGGCATATCGTTCTAATTATTCCTACTTCAGCTTACTTTTTCGTCGAACGCTTCGCGCCGTATTTCGACCGGCCTTGCTTGCGGTTGGCGGTACCCGCCGTGTCGAGGGTGCCGCGAATGATGTGGTACCGCACGCCGGGAAGATCTTTTACGCGACCGCCGCGCACAAGCACAACGGAGTGCTCCTGCAGATTGTGTCCGATGCCGGGGATATACGCCGTCACTTCTTCGCCGTTGGTCAAGCGAACGCGAGCGACTTTGCGAAGCGCCGAATTCGGCTTCTTCGGCGTGACGGTCTTAACCTGAGTGCAGACGCCGCGGCGCTGAGGATTCCCGGCAACCTCAAATTGCCTCGTCGGCAGATCCGGATGGCCCGGCTTCGGCCCGGTAAGGATCACGCGGAACGCGCGCGTTTTGACCTTCTTCTCGGTCTTGACGCGGCCTCTGCGAACGAGTTGGTTAATCGTCGGCACTAAGACTCCTAAAGGCGCTCGGGATTTTGCATGAGACACACGCAAAGTCGGCCGCACCTGCGGGTGGGCCTGAACTACGGCAGTATAGCAAGGAGCACAGAGCGCGTCAACGGCGACATGGTGGCCCGTAGGAGCAAAGCCGAAAGGTCCGGTCCGTGCAAAGCAGAGGCGCGCCCGGCAGCCAAGCGGGCAACTTATGGCACTGCTTTCGACCACCGGCGAATGCGGAAGCGAGGTAAAAGTGGGGCGTTACTTCCGCGCGCCGACCTCGGACCGATTTTCACGGCTCGCGCCTGCTTTCGTCCGCACCAGCGCTATGCCGGTCCAAACCGTCCAGATGCCGTAGAACGCCAAGACTCCGATTGAGAAACCGGCATTGGGACGAAGGGGCCCGTCTTTAAAGAAGAGGGACAGCGTCGCAATTGCGAGCAGGGCCGCTGCGAGATAGCCCATCCAGGAAAAGAACGCCGGAAAGCTTCCATGTCGCGACGCGCTATAGCTTACCGCAAGGGTGTAAATGGAAAGCGGCGCAAAAAGCAGCGTCCCGCTAAGCGCGAAGGCATCGTAGAGCAAGCGGGCCGCTCCGGCGTCGAGTTCGGCACCGCGGTATCCCAGGACGGCCTGGAAGAACGCGTTGAGCAATGCGAAGGCAGCCGCCAGAACGCCCGCGATCATGAAATACGTTCCGAGCCCCTCGTTCGCACCGGGCGCCTCGATCAAATGCGCCCGCAAGCCGACGACATACCACAGAAAAAACGCGAGGCCGGGAAACGAAAGCCAAGCCGAAACGAGCAAGGCCGTCTGGTGCGTCGCCGCCCACGCCGCGATATCCGTCGGCGAAGCGTTGATTCCGGGCGGAACGCCCGCAAGCAGTCCGGCAACGAGGACGACAAGAACGTAGGCGAATGCCGCCCATCCCGCTGAACGTTCCGCGTGGACGTTGTACGACGCATCGATCATATGTACTCGATTTCGTGCGCGCGCAAAAACTCCGCCGCGCAACTGCTGCCAAGGGGTCTACGATTGCGCGGCGCATCATCGAGGCATGAAAGAACGCCTGGGGGTGCTCGATGGCCTCCGGGGCATTGCCGTGCTTCTTGTTCTCTGGTATCACCTCTGGGAAATTTCATGGCTCCCCGCACCGGCTTCGCAATATCTTCAATTCATTCCAGAGACCGGATTCATCGGCGTTCATCTGTTCTTTTTTCTCAGCGGATTCGTGATAACGTATCCGTTTTTGCGCGCTCTTGCAAAGCAACAGCCGCAGCCTACATGGGGCCATTTCGCCTGGCGCCGATTCATCAAAATATTCCCCTCGTACGCTCTCTCCATCGTCGTGGCTTATGCCGTCGGCTATGCGACGATCGAACGAACCGGCGCTGCGCCGTGGCAAGAGATCGTTTCGCACCTGTTGTTCGTGCACACATGGTGGCAGAACACGTACGGTTCGATCAACGGCGTTCTGTGGACGCTTGCGGTCGAAGTCGAATTCTACTGCATCTTCCCGCTCGTTTGGTGGTGTTTCCGCCGGCGGCCGTGGATTACCGCACTTTCGATGATGCTCGTCGCGTTCGCTTGGCGCAGCACACTACAGGCCTGCTGCTATTCGACGACGTTCCCGCAGTGGAGCGAAAACCTGCCCGGCTATCTCGATATTTTCGCGTGCGGAATGCTCTGCGCAATGCTCTTCGTTACCTTCGGCCATCGCGTGCGCGAATCTCGATGGTCTGCTTTCGCTCCGCTGGTAGCGCTCGCAGGTATCGCGTGTTGCGTTCTGCTGCTGCAGCACCTCTTTGCATTCCGGCAGGCGGAACAATGGCAAGCCGTGTGGCAGGTTCGCACGCGCGCGCTCTTTGGAATTTCTTTCGGGCTTATCGCTCTTGGATGGCTGTGCGCGCGGCGCTGGTGGCAAAGCATCCTCTCGAATGCTCC